>CAYRYI010000060.1:0-4522 GCA_964428455.1 uncultured Candidatus Saccharibacteria bacterium | reverse complement strand
CCAGAAACTACGGTGGCGTCCGGCGAGCTCGCGGAGCTTTGGAAAAAACTTGAAGCTGAAGCCGGCGAGAGATTACTTCCCGAAGGAGCGCCGCCAAGGGCTTATGACCTGATTCCGGCAGAGCCGGAGCATTTCAGCATTGACGGATACACGGTGAAGGGCAAGATGCGGAGAAGCGGTAAAGAGCTTACGATTGCAGCGCTTGTTTCCGCGTGGCCCGATGAGTTTGCGGAGGCGGTGGAGACGCTTTCCCAGAAGTTTCCTAAGACCAATTTCAGAATACTGCCGGAGGCGGCTGCGATTCGGGATTATATCGGGTTCCGGACCCATAGCGATTTTTCCGGCATCGCCGCGGATATTGGCGCGGAGGATTCAACGCTTCTGCTTTTTAGTAACGGCGTGTTCAATGATTGCTGGTCATTTCCCTTCGGCGGGAACGACGTGACCAGAGCCATTGCCAAAGCATTCGCGGTTTCTTTTGGGGATGCCGAAACGCTGAAGCGCCAGTGGTCGCAAGCCGCGCTGGATGAGGCCGCGGCGAAGCTGGCGCATACTGCCGCTTCGCGCGTAATCGAGTTTTGGAAGCATGAATGGGGAACACTGCTTACAACCCAGGCCGAAACAGGAGTGATCGCGCCGGAAATTTGTCTCATGGGCGGCGGGGCGCGTTTGCCGATTCTGGCAGATGCGTTTTCTGATTCTGATTGGCTTGAACTTTTTTCATCGGGGCAGAGAAGCCGAGTTTGGCTCTTGCCTCGCGAAGAGGGGGCGAAGCCGTTTTTGCAAAGCTGGCCGTTTGCCAGCGGCGGCGATGAGGTGATTTTTTCGCTGGTTTCTCGTATGATACAGCAAGAGCATGCCTGGTAGTCAGGGAAAACTCGACTGGAATAGCTGGTTGGGAGGATTAATGTTGTTGCATGCAGTAGAGTTGTATAGACACATTGCAGAGCATCATTTTAAATTAAAGTTATATTTGTCGAGTTTCTGCTACCCGGTATTAAGAGCGGCATTAAGTTTTTCAATTACGCATGGCCAATTCATACGACAAGGCTTCTGATCGCTCCTTAGGTTCCACGGGGGTTCCGGCGCGGAGTAAGCCGATCTCCGACATTATTCCGCCGAAGGGCGGCCAGCGCCGGGGAATTCAGCCGCCGCCGATTCTTAAAAAACCGGCGGTGGGGCCGAAACCGGCTGTTTTGCCCGCGCCTGAAACGGCCGCGGCCGATATTTCGTCAGGAGAAAGGCGCGAGATTGAGAAAATCGATCGGTCCGTCGCGGAGTTTTTCTCCAAAAAGCCCGTGGCTCCGTCGGCTCCTGCAAGAGAGCGCCAGTCCGATGAACCTGGGTTTGCTATACACTCTTGGAAACCGAGTTCCTCAAATGCCTATAAGCGCGTTTGGATATGGGGGGGAGGCATCGCCGGGGGGCTGATTGGGGCCGCCTTTTTGCTTTCCACTGTTTTCGCAAGGGTCGTTATCAACATCCGGCCCCTGGCCGAGACCTCAACTTTGCCGCCGCTCGCCATCCGCGTCTTGGCTGACGCGCCGGCCCTCGATCCAACCCGCGGGGTTATTCCCGGCGAGATGATTGAATTTTCCGAGATTAAGACATTTGAGAATGCCGCCTCGGGGAGGCAATATGTAAGCCAGCGCGCCCGCGGGACAATCGTGATTTCAAACTCCTATAGTTCCCAGCCGCAGGTTTTGGTCGTTAACACCAGATTCGCAGCCAAGGACGGGAAAATTTTCCGACTGGAGAAAGCAATGACGGTTCCGGGCGCGAAAGTCGAAAACGGAACAATTACGCCAAGCACAATCGTGGCTGGTGTTATAGCCGCCGAGCCGGGAGCGGCTTACAACATCGGCCCGTCGGATTTTGTCGTTCCCGGATTTCAGGGAACGCCGAAGTTCAAGGGGTTTACGGCGAAGTCCGCCGAAGCGTTTAGCGGCGGCTTCGAGGGTGATGCGGCGGTTGCCACCGAATCGGATATCAAGAAAGCTGTCGAGCAGGCGACGGCTGAGACGTTTAGCGCGCTTCGCGAAAGCCTGAAAACCAAAATTCCGCAGGGTTTCCGCGTGATTGAAGGGGCTCGGGAGGTGGCGATCTTAAGCGTGGAAGCGCCACAGCCGAAAACCCCGGGAGATAAATTCAGCGTCAAGGTGTCGGGCAAAGTTTCGGCGCTGGTGTTTCGCGAATCTGACGAGGGAGATCTGGTCGCGGTAATTTTTTCGACTACCACGCCGCGCGTCTTCATTCCGGCCAAAAGCTCGTTTGAGCGCAAGTCCGTGTCGCTCGATGTTTCGAAGCGGCAGCTTTCTTATGTTTTAGGAGGGAGCGCGGCGCTTGGCGCGAGGCTCGACGCGGAGCTCATTCAGAAGAACATTACCGGCAAGACGCCCGAAGAAATCACTAAGATCCTCCAAAAAATTGCAGGTATTGAGGCTTATAAAATGAAGCTTTTCCCGGTTTGGCTGTGGCGGGCGCCGCGCGACACAGGAAAAGTGCGCGTAAATATTGAGCCATTTCCCTCCTCCTAACTTAATAGCCGTCGGAGGACTGGTTTATTGACTGTTTTTCGCCGTTCTGCTACCATGGCTCTATTGCTTTTTAGTTTTTTGGACCGTTGAATGGCAGGTGAAAAGATTATAAAGGAAGGAGTGGTAACTGAAGCGCTGCCTTCCACGCTTTTTCGGGTGACGCTTGATGATGGGCAAGGGATCCTTGCCCATTTAGGCGGGAAGATGCGGGTGCACCATATCCGGGTTCTGCCCGGGGATCGTGTGCGTGTGGAGTTTTCCCCGTATGACGCTACCAAGGGGAGGATTGTATTGAGGATGAAGTAGGTGCTCAATTGCTTTTTGGGAAGCGTACAAAATCCCCGGCGTGGATTTTGTACTCGCCGCCCTCGGAGTTTTTCTCCGCCCGCGGGCGGAGAAACCATGCAAACTCCTCGGGCGAGCGCCTGCCTGCCGGTAGGCAGGTTCCCAGAAAAGCAATTTTCGCTCGCAAGAATTAAAATATGAAAGTACGCGCATCGGTAAAGAAAATTTGCAGCAAATGCAAAACGGTCCGACGCAAAGGTCGGGTCTTTGTTCTCTGCTCGAACCCGAAGCATAAACAGAGGCAAGGATAAAATAAATGCAAAGTGCAAAGTTTAAAAATAAAAATTTTGGGAGCTGCTGCAGGCAGCAACTTAATTTTTCATTTTAATTTTTGCATTTTGAATTAACGTTATGGCTCGCATCGCAGGCATTACTATCCCGGACAAAAAGCGCATTGAGATCGCGCTGGCTTACGTTTACGGCATTGGTCCCAGTACCTCCCGGGAGATTCTGGCGGCAGCCAAGGTAAATCCCGACACGCGCTCGGATAAGCTGGCACAGGATGAAATCAACCGGCTTCGCGAAATACTCGAGAAGAATTATAAAATTGAGGGCGATCTGCGGCGAGAAATTATGATGAACGTAAAGCGCCTGAAGGATATCGGGACGTATCGCGGCCTCCGGCATATGCGTGGTCTGCCGGTTAGGGGCCAGCGCACCAAGACTAATTCCAGGACGCGGCGCGGCAACGTTCGAAAGACCATGGGGTCGGGAAGGAAGCCGGCGGCATCACCGACATAGTCGGAAATCCCAAGTTACAAATTCCAAATCTCAAACAAATCCCAAATTCTAAATCTTAAATTCCAAACGTTTTGAACTTAGGATTTTGGTCATTAGAAATTGTTTGGGAATTGGCGCTTGGAGTTTGGTGCTTTTAGGAAATTATGGGCAAAAAACGCGTAGCGAAAAAAGAGGGCGAGGAGGTCTTGAAAGAGCGCGAAGCGCTCGAGGAAAAGGTCTCGCAGATGAAGCAAGCCGGGCCAGGGGGCGGCCGGCATGTTGTGCGCGGGGTGGCGCATGTGCAGGCAACATACAACAACACCATGATTTCAATCAGTGACGACAAGGGTAATGTCTTGGCATGGTCTTCAGCCGGAGCTTTGGGATTTAAGGGCGCAAAAAAAGCCACGCCTTTTGCGGCGGCTAGGGTGGCAGAAACAGTTGTGGAGAAAGTCAAAAAAGCCGGGCTTGAAGATGTGGCTGTTTTGGTGAAGGGGATAGGGTCGGGTCGAGATTCGGCCATAAGGGCCCTTGCCAACCATGGCCTTAACATCATGATGATCAAGGATATTACGCCGGTGCCGCATAACGGACCGAGGCCGAAAAAGGTGCGCCGCGTTTAATTCAAAATTAAAAAATCCCGCCTACTCTGCCGGCTGGCGGATTCGGACGGGCAGGCAAAGTTAAAAATGACAATGCAAAATGCAAAATGTAAAATTAGTCGTGAATAAGAAATCATCCCGCAGGGATACCTTAACTTTTCATTTTGATATTTCAAATTTGCATTTTCAGGATTATGCCGCGCATTAAAGCTAAGTGCAAAATCTGCCGCCGTTACGGGGAGCGCATGCTCATGAAAGGAGAGCGCTGCCTTGGCGCAAAATGCGGCGCCATCCGGCGCGGCACGCCGCCGGGCATGC
>CAYRYI010000059.1:0-4540 GCA_964428455.1 uncultured Candidatus Saccharibacteria bacterium | reverse complement strand
GCCATCTGTTGACATGCACAAGCAGAATACTAAAAGGCAGAACCCAGAGCTATGCGGAGCAGCAAAACAGTGATTAATTATGTACTAATATAGGGGGTGTTGTATAAGACATTCCCTATAGGACAATCTATAGGACATAATTAATGTCTTATAGAACCTGGGCTACGCCTGGGTGAGAGAATACACGGTCCAGCGTCGGTCGCCATGCCGTAGCACTCTACCCTTCTCAATTAAATCCTGCAGATCGCGCTGCAGGGTTTTCCCCCCAACTCTTCCTGAAAAAAGACGGGCGAGCTCCCCCACCGAAACTTTGTCGCGTCGCTTCAGTACCTCAACAATCGCCTCTTGCCTGGCTGACACCACAAAGTTAACTGGCGCGATGGTATTCTCCGGCTGATCGGTCGCAATAGGTTGGCTTGGTTTTATTGGTTCCGGCTCGCCGGAATACTCCATCTCTTTTTCTGACAGACGTTCCGCCTGCTCGGCTGGAGCATGATTCGTATCATCCGGAACCGTGCCGTCTTCACCCGTATCATCGGCAGAGAGTTCATCGCTCACACCCAACGCTGGAGAATTCAAAGAAGCTCTAACAGTAGGGTTTGACCCCGCTAGAAGGTCACCGAAAATAGAGTCAAGCTCCGTTATTTTACTAAAAAGCTCAAGGGCGGGATGGCGTTCAAGAAGTGAGATGTCCCTTACGATCCCCAAAAGAACCTTTATGCCGCGTATTTCAGAGACAATGTCTTTTATCAATCTGTCCTTTAAGTCACTGACCGCGTAACTTGCGATCTTCGCCAACAGCCGATTTACGCCCGATTCAATGTCCTGAACCAAAATGCCACGCTCCGGCAGAGCCTCAAATGTCTCATAGACAAATAGGCTGAAAGTATAGGCCTTTTGGCGCAGGTCAATCGGAAGTTTTTCCTGGTTATTCATTATGAGACAGTCTATGAGACTTTTATGCCAAACGTCAATGACGGCGCCCCCAAAAAACACAAAAGCCCCCAAGGGGGCTCTTGTGTGAAGCGTGAGCTAGATCGTTATCATTTAACTTTGGCCAGCACGCGCTTTCGCGGCGCTATCTGCTGCCGCGAGACCTTTTTGAAAACCGCATTGCCATTAGAGAGATCCACCAGCACCGAATTCCCCGCGCCCATCCCACCCGAGACCACCTCGCCCGCCAATGGATTAAGAATCTTAGACTCGATGAAGCGCTTTAAGGGCCGCGCGCCGTAGCGCGAATCGTACCCCTTCTCCGCCACAAATTGCCTTAGCGACTCGGAAAACCCGATGGAGATCTCCTTCTTTACCATGCGCTCCGAGACGCGCGCCAGTTGAATCTCGACGATGCGCCTAATTACCTCGGGCGTTAAGGCGTTGAAGAAGACCACCTCGTCCACTCGATTCAGAAACTCCGGCCGGAAATTTTTCTCCAAGACTTTACGAATACGCTCGCGGATATCCTCTTCGGCGCGCTCCCGCGTATCCTCGCGATCGGCCAGAAACCCAAGCCGCGAATAGTCATGGGCGAACTCGCTTCCAATATTGGAGGTCATGATGATAATGGTGTTCTTGAAGTTGATTACGCGCCCCTTGGCGTCAGTCAGACGGCCGTTATCTAGAATCTGCAAAAGCACGTTGAAAATATCGGAGTGGGCCTTTTCGATTTCGTCAAAAAGTATCACCGAATAGGGCCGGTGCTTGACAAGCTCTGTTAACTGGCCGCCCTCTTCATACCCCACGTAGCCCGGCGGCGAGCCGAAAAACCGCGAGGCGGTATGCCGCTCCATGTATTCTGACATATCGAACCTTATCAGCGCCTTTTCGTCGTTAAACATAAACTGCGCCACGGCTTTGGCGAGCTCGGTCTTCCCCACGCCGGTTGGCCCTAGAAATATAAACGAGCCCATCGGCCGATCCTCGTCGGCAATGCCAGCGCGCGATCTCCTTACCGCGTTTGAGATCTTCCCCACCGCCTCGTCCTGTCCGATGACGCGGGCATTCAGGGCCTCCTCCATTTTTAAGAGCTTCGCCGCCTCGGTCTCCAAAATTTTCGTTACCGGAATCCCCGTCCAGCGCGCCACTACATCCCCCACCTCTTCTTCGCCAACCTCCTCCTTGGCAACTTGGCGCAATGACTGCAGTTTTCTAAGTTTTATCTCCGATTGATGCAGTTTCTTTTCTGATTCGGGAATCTTGCCGTACCGAATCTCGGCGACCTTGCCGAAATCGCCCTCGCGCTCGGAGAGCTGCGACTCCTGGCGCAGGGCATCAACTTCTTTTTTCAAGCCGCGAATCTCGCCGATGGCGGTTTTTTCCTCCTTCCACTTCTCCTCAATTTCTTTGTATTCCTCCTTCAGGCCGGAAAGATCATGCGAGAGCTTCTTCAATTTGTCCCTGGAGAGTTTGTCCTTGGCGTTTTTTAACCCTTCGCGCTCGATCTCATGCGTCATAATCGCGTGCTTCAGCTCCTCCAGTTTCCGCGGCGTCGAATCAATTTCAAGCCGCAAAGACGAGGCGGCTTCGTCAATCAGATCCACCGCCTTATCGGGCAAAAAGCGATCCGAGATATAGCGCGATGAAAGATTGGCGGCGGCAGTGAGCGCCGCGTCGGTGATTTTTATGCCATGGTGCACCTCATAGCGGTACTTTAGCCCCTTTAGAATTGCGATGGTTTCTTCTACTGTCGGCTCGTCAACGTAAACCGGCTGGAAGCGGCGCGCCAGCGCCGGATCGCGCTCGATGTATTTTTGATATTCTTTTAGGGTTGTCGCCCCAATGGCGTGAAGCTCGCCGCGGGCGAGCGCGGGCTTCAGCATATTGGAAGCATCAATCGCGCCTTCGGCCGCGCCGGCTCCCACGATCGTATGCAGTTCGTCTATAAAAATTACATATTTGCCGGCGCCCCGTTCAACTTCGCGTAAGATCGCCTTTAGACGGTCTTCAAACTCGCCACGGTATTTTGTGCCGGCGATGAGCGATCCCAAATCCAGACTGATCAAATCGCGGTCCTTTAACGTCTCCGGCACGTCTCCGGCAACGATTTTTTGCGCCAGCCCTTCGGCAATCGCGGTCTTACCCACCCCGGCCTCGCCGATCAAAACCGGATTATTTTTGGTGCGGCGTGAAAGCACCTGCATCACCCTCCTAATCTCCCCGTCCCGCCCGATGACCGGATCGAGCCGGTCGGCTTTGGCGAGTTTCGTCAGATTCCTGGCGTATTTCTCAATGACGTTATATTTGGTTTCCGGTTCGGCGTCGGTCACCCGCGTACTGCCGCGGAGTTCCGTGAGAGCCCGCATTACCGATTCTTTCGTAAGGCCGGAATTATGCAAAAGTTCCTTGGAGCGCGACGGCACCTCGCTTATCGCAAGCAAAAGATGCTCGGTAGATATAAATTCGTCTTTTAACTGGCCGGCCTCGCGGTGCGCCTGCTCCATCACCCGCACCAAATCCGGCGTCAAATACACTTGCCCGATTACGCTCATGGCGGTCCCGCGCGGCAGCGAATCAAGCATCTCCAAAAGCCGATCCGCCAACTGCGACACGTCCACCTCGAGTTTTTCCAGAATCGCCTCGACGATTCCCTCCTCCTGCAAAACTAAAGAGGTGAGAACATGCAGTACGTCCACCTCGCGGTGGGATCTTTCCAGCGCCAAATCATGGGACTTCTTCAAGACCTCCTGGGCTTTATTGGTAAAATTCTGGAACGGCGGCATTTGCATAACCTCATTATAACGCAAGAATGTAATTGATGGTTACATTCTCCCGTGTGCTGTTTATTATACCACGCTCTGCAAGACCCTTCTTTAAGAATTAAGAAATAGGGCCACACTGCGAGCGCGCTCGCAGTGTGGCCCCCGGAACGATGCCACCGGCACAGCTAGCCTTCCAATAACCGAAGAAGTGTCTCAACCGCCAACAACTTACCGACACCCGCATTGCAACCGGCGTCAACCAGTTGTGCGGTGGAATCAGGATTGCTGGAGGCCGCGACCATGATAAGGTTGGGGCGCTTTGTACGGACCCCCCGGACAAAATCCAGCGTTGTTGGCCGACCGGAAGGTATGCTCGCGCCAGGTGTCTCGGGCACCCGACCATCCACGATTACGCCGCAAAGGCCCGGAGACTCGACAAGCTCCCGCGCCTCATGCAGGGTCGGCGCTACGAGACCAGCATAGCGGCCTCCGCCATAGTGCTCGAGATCCAACCTGTAACCATCAGATATATCCAGCTCGTCCTCGACAAAAAGTACAAGCTCCCCAACATTTTCCGTGGCCATAAGACCCTCCCAGATGATCTGATGATCTAATGCGTGAACCCCGTTAGAAGTAGCCTCGTCCCATTAGAGACCCGACTTGTCATAGACATGCCGGCAATCGCCAAGAGCGACTTATCTCTAACGGGACTCGCCGAGGTCCTTCGGACCCGCGTCTTTGACGCGAGCGAGACTTCTTACGGGGTGAACTAATTTCGAGCCGATGCGCTTGCCGTCTCAAATAATCTGCAAAATTTTATTTTTCGCCGAAAGCCCCGAAAT
>CAYRYI010000058.1:0-4651 GCA_964428455.1 uncultured Candidatus Saccharibacteria bacterium | reverse complement strand
TGCCCGCACTGGAGGCACGTCTTGCAGCTGCCGGTTTGCACCATCATCCCGCCGCACATACGGCAGACCGTATCGGCAAAAACCATTTTAGTTTGCGGCGCTCTCGAAGCCGGCTCGGTTTCGATTGTTGCGGCTTGGATAACCGGCGGGCTCACCGCGTGCGCCACCCCCTCCGCGTCGTAATCCGCGATCCCCAATTCAAAAAGGTCGCCATTCTCCAAAAATCTCTTCGCCAGGTAGCGAAAAATATAGTCGGTGATTGAATAAGCAATCGGAATATCGGGGTTTTCCGTAACCCCCGCCGGCTCATACCGCCCGTAGATATACTTCGAAGCCAGTACCTTTAACGGCACCCCGTACTGCAGCGCGATCGAAACGCTGATGGCGAACGAACCTAAAAGACCCTGCAGTGTGGATCCGTGTTTTGATAGAGTAATAAAAATTTCCGCCAGCGTCCCGTCGCTGAAAGTCGAGTAGGTAAAGTAACCCTCATGCCCGGCAATCGAGAACTTATGCGTTTCGGAGGAGCGCGTCGGCGGCAAGCGGCGCTTGGTGGGCGAAAGCGGCAATCTTTGTTCTTTTGCGACGCTCCCCCCCTTGCCGGAAGAGGACATCAAGGGCTGGGCCGCCTTTGATCCGTCGCGGTAAATCGCGAATGCCTTGATCCCGACTTTCCAAGCCATCATATAGGAATCCATGATCTCCTGCGGTGTGGTTTCATGCGGCATGTTGAAAGTCTTGGAAATGGCGCCGGAAATAAACGGCTGGGCCGCGGCCACGATCCTGATATGCCCCTGCCACGAAATCGAACGCTTGCCGTTGGCCGGTGCTACGGCGCAGTCAAAAACCGGCAGGTGCTCGTCTTTTAAATTCGGCGCGCCTTCAATAGTGCCTTTTTCCTGGATGTATTCGATTATCTGATTAACCTCATCGGCGGAATAGCCGAGCGTCGCAAGGGCTCGCGGCACAACTTGGTTCACAATCTTCATGTAGCCGCCGCCGACCAGCTGCTTCATAGCGATATGCGCGAATACCGGCTCAATTCCCGTGGAATCGCAATCCATCATAAAAGCAATCGTTCCAGTGGGCGCGATAACCGTTACTTGGGAATTGCGCACCCCGTATTGTTCCCCAAGCGCCACCGCCTCATCCCAAACGGTCCTTGCCGCTGCTGCAAGCGCCCGATCGGCGACATACTCCCCTCTGATTTCAGACACTTTGGCACGATGCTTTAAAAGCACCCGAAGCATCGGCTCTTTGTTTATCTCATACTCGGGAAACGCTCCCACGCGGGAGGCCAAGACCGCCGACTGGCGATAGCTCTCACCTGTAAGGAGCGCGGTGATGGCGCCGGTCCAGGCGGCCGCCGCGGGAGAGTCATAGGGCAATCCGATGGAAAGAAGCATGGCTCCCAAGTTGGCATAGCCCAAGCCCAGCTCGCGGAACTTGTGGGCGTTTTCGCCGATTTTTTTTGTGGGGTAGGAGGAGCCATCAACTAGAATCTCTTGAGCCGTAATCATAATGCGCACCGCGTGCCTGAAAGCACCGACATCGAAAGTGCTGTCGTCCTTGAGAAACTTCATCAAATTGATGGAGGCCAAATTGCAGGCCGAGTTATCGAGATGCATATACTCGCTGCATGGATTCGAGGCGTTAATGCGCCCCGTATTGGCGGCGGTATTCCAATCGTTGATGGTAGTATCGAACTGGATCCCCGGGTCACCCGACTCCCAGGCCGCCTCGGCAATCTGGTGCATGAGGTCGCGCGCCTTATAGGTGTCGGCCACCTCGCCGGTGGTAACGTATCTGGTGAACCAATCGCCGTCTGATTCCACCGCCCGCATGAATTCATCGCCCACCCGAATAGAGTTGTTGGCGTTCTGATACTGGATCGAATTCCACGCCTCATTATTCAAATCGGCCATGTTGTACCCCGCCGCCATCAAGGCCCGGATCTTTTTCTCCTCCTCCGCTTTGCATTTAATGAACTCCACCGCGTCCGGATGATCAATATTCATCACTACCATCTTGGCGGCGCGCCGCGTGGTGCCGCCCGACTTAATCATGGAAGCGACCGAATCCGCCCCGCGCATGAAAGCCAGGGGACCGGAAGAGGCGCCGCCGCCGGAGAGCGACTCGCGCGAGGAACGAAGCGGCGAGACATTGACTCCCGCGCCGGAGCCATACTTGAAAATCATCCCCTCGTTCCGAATCCACTCTAAAATTGACTCCATCGAATCCTCTACGTTTAAGATAAAGCAGGCGGAGCATTGGGGGTGCTCCTTCACGCCGACGTTAAACCAGACCGGGCTGTTAAACGAAGCCTGTTGGAACAGAAGAATGTGGCGCAACTCATCGGCAAACGTTTCCGCTTCCCGTCTATTCTTAAGATGCCCGAACTTCTCACCCCAAGTCTGGATCACGCCTACCACCCGATCGATCATCTGGCGCAGAGAGTTTTCGCGGACCGGCGTCCCTACTTTACCGCGGAAGTATTTGGTCGAAACAATCTGAACCGCGTTTTGCGACCAGAATTCGGGAAATTCCAGATTGTCGAGCTCGATGGCCGACCCGTCAAGATGCCTCATCTTGACAGAACGTCTAACCCATTTCACCGTATCGTAAACCGGCGTCTTGCCGCTAGTAAAATAGCGCTTAATTTGGGCATCGGGAGCCCTCACCGAACGCTCCTCGGCGGTTTTTAATTTTGCTTCTGCCATATGTTAGGGTAAGGCGAGTGGGCAGCGGTTCGAACGCACCGACTTCTGTCTTTGTAAGCTAAGATCCGTAGACAGATTTTTCTGGGGTTGAGGACTTCGAGAGTCTCTGGAGACAAAAAAACACCAACGAGTGAGACGCAACTTGTTAAAACCCGCGAGCGCTTGGTGCCTGGCCGAAATTCCCGATTGCATCCTCCGTTCCCCGGCTCGAAAATGCAACGAACACTTTGCCTGCTGTTTGTGAATGATAAAAAAGTATATGTATGATACTCCCCGCTCTACGCCCCGCAACGCCGTGTTATCCACAGCGGCCAATTTTCACAAAATCATACAAGTATGAATTTAGTTTTTAACTGTTCTAAAAACTGATAGCCCCCGGAACGAAGATGGCGTTTTAAAAACGCTCGCGCGACGAGTCGGCATGGTCTCCGCCCACGGCGGAGCGACGAGGAGCGCGGCGAATCAAAAACCCTCGCTGGAGGGTTTTTGATGTTTTTTAAAACGTCATCGAGAGACTATTTTTTGCGTCGTAAAAACGCCGGCACCGCGTCCCACTCGTCCTGCTTCTCCTCCGAAGACACCGAGACCTCGCGCTTGATAACCTCCTCGGCGAAAACCGACATCCTTTTGACCTCGGGCCGCTCCTCTTTCCTCGTTTCGTGCGGGAAGCCCGTTGCAATCACGGTCACTTTTACCTCGCCCTTCTTTAATCGCTCGTCATGCACCGCCCCGAAGATGATCTTGGCTTCTTTATCGACATTCTCCGTGATGACCTTGGCGGCTTCATTTATCTCCCACATCGTCAAATCCTGCCCACCGGAAATATTGAATAACACCCCTCTGGCTCCGTCAATGGCAATGTCCAAAAGCGGCGAATTAATGGCATTTTTTGCCGCCTCCATAGCGCGTTCCTCGCCCGCGGCCACGCCCACCCCCATAAGGGCCGACCCCGCGTCTTGGAGAATCGCTCTGACATCCGCGAAGTCCACGTTCACGATCCCCGGCAGAGTTATAAGGTCGGAAATCGCCTGCACCGCTTGGCGCAGGACCTCGTCGCACATATCAAAAGCTGACGTCAGCGAGGTTTCGCGAGTAATGATCTTCAACAGATTGTCATTGGGAATCTTGATTAAGGCATCCACCCGCTCTTTCAGTTGCGCGATGCCCTCTTCCGCAATCCGCATGCGCTGGGTGCCCTCAAAGGTAAAGGGGGTGGTGACAACCGCAATGGTGAGAGACCCGGCATTCTTGGCAACCTCCGCCACAATGGGTGCTGCGCCCGTATTCGTCCCGCCGCCCATGCCGCCGACGATAAAGACCATATCCGCTCCTTTCAACGCCTCATGAATTTCGTCGCGATTTTCCTCCGCGGCCTGACGCCCGATATGCGCGTTCATGCCGGCGCCGAGACCCTTCGTTAAATTTTTACCGATGTGAATTTTTTTGTTGGCCCGGGCGTGATGCAAATCCTGCGCGTCGCAGTTGATGGCGATAAAATCAACGCCGTGAATTTTGTGTTCCACCATGCGCGTGACGGCGTGATTTCCCGACCCGCCCGGCCCTACGACCTTGATCCTGGCGCTTGATTCCAAATCTGGTTTTGCTTGTGGCATATTTTGAGAAAATAAAATGCCCTTCACAGAATTCCAAATTTATGTTCCTATTTGGAACCCCGCAAGGAGCAAGAGTAAGTTTCTAAAGATACCCTACGTTAGCACGACTGGCTTTTTCTTGGCAAGGGCGCTCGCTAGGCATTTTTTCTTCACGCCTCCATTTTTAAACGCTCGCCTGCGGCGAGCATCAAAGAATCCCACCGCCAGCCCGATGAAGAAAAAATGCCTAGCTTCGCTTGAGGAGTTTTTAAGGGAAAAAGAGGCTGTAAATCTTCTGAAGCCAAGCCGGCGTTTTTGACTCATGGGTGTCCGGAATCA
>CAYRYI010000057.1:0-4710 GCA_964428455.1 uncultured Candidatus Saccharibacteria bacterium | reverse complement strand
GATGCTCGCATTTCGCGCGTGAGCTCTTTTAAGAGCTTTCTTTTTTTACCGGAAAGGATAAGGGCAATCGCATTGATATTTTTTTGATATGCTTTTCTTTCGTGGTCTGTAATGACGCGTCCTTTTTCGCAGCAAAATCCCGGGTCCCGGCCGATTTGGGCATTGAGGCAGCGGCCATTATGAACCCTTTTGCAGGTGCAATAAGGGAAGATTTGACGGAGTGTTTTCAATGCCTGATGTACCAATCCCGATTCGACAAAGGGGCCGATGATGCTTCGAACCTCGCGCCTCTTTCCCTCATCCTCTTTCATGTTCGCGGCTTGGTGCGCGAAGTAGAATCTCGGAAATTCATCATTTGTCAGAGCGATATAGGTATAGCTTTTGTCGTCGCGCATTAGGATATTATATTTCGGGCGCCAGCGTTTTATTAATTCGGCTTCTTTGATCAGCGCCTCGATCTCCGATTTAAGAACAACAAATTCAAGTCGCGCGGTTTCAGCCCGCAGTTGGCTGGTTTTCCATCCGGAATGTTTCTTAAAATATGAAGAAATCCGCTTTTTCAGGTTGGCGGCTTTGCCGACGTAAAGCGGCGTTTTTTGTTTCCAAAAGATGTAGACGCCGGGACTTTTTGGGATTATTTTGGGTTTATGTAACATGAGGCTTGGATGTATGGTAGTCAAAAATTGGGACTAAACCAAGCTTCAGACTCTTTGAGAAAGGGGAACGCCATGGGATAGCGCCGGAGAGAGTCGCGCACTACGCTTTGATGTGTTTTCGGTGCGGCACAAGAAGGCAGATCGGAAAAAGCCGTTTCTGCAAGCGATGCTGAGCGGTGGAGGGGGTCGGCAAGTTAGGGCGCAAGTCTGACAGGGATCTCTTGCGAAACGCGCCGCCGGTTACTATGGTGTTCATCACGCCGTCTGGCCAGCTATTACATGGGAAGTGCGGGCGGGTTCTTAAGATTCACGGTTCCGCAGCCAACAAGATGGGTCGGCGTGAGCTGCAGTCGTTCTGTCTTGCCTGCATCGAACATGTGATTCTACCGGAAGACATGTTCCCGCGGATCTCTCTATGCGAGGAGGCGGGTGACACGCTGGTTGCGAGCTGATAAAGCCCTAGCGGCGCGGGCACGTTAAGATTGAGAGCCCCAGAAGATCGGGGCTCTTTCTTTCCGCCTTGATTTCTCTTGACAGCGGGGGTAGAATGGTAAGCTCATGGCGCAAAAATTCTCTAAAAGAAATAAGGTAATATCGGATAAAACGCGGGGCGCTATCCGCGTTCGCAAAGCGAGAATCCACCCCGCACAATCGCCGCGGCGATCTCATGGGCAAGTAATTTTATCATCAAATGTTATCCGAGTTAGAGGTGCAAGAGTCCACAATCTGAAAAATATTGACGTTGATATCCCCAAAAACAAGCTGGTGGTGATCACCGGCCTTTCCGGTTCCGGCAAATCCTCCTTGGCATTTGATACGATTTATGCCGAGGCCGAGCGCCGCTACGTCGAATCTTTGTCAGCTTACGCCCGCCAATTTTTGGGAGTCTCGGACAAACCGGACGTGGATTCAATCGAAGGGCTCTCGCCGGCGATCGCGATTGATCAAAGGAGCGTGCCTAGAAACCCACGCTCAACTGTGGGCACTATCACCGAAATCTACGACTACTTGCGGATTCTTTTCGCTAGAGTCGGCAAACCCCATTGCCCGAATTGCCGAAAACCCATCGGCCGCCAAACTGTAGGCCAGATTGTGGATCATATATTAAGGAACAAGAAAGGCGCCGAGATCCAAGTTTTGGGCCCGCTGGTTAGCGGCAAGAAAGGCGAGCATCACGGCATTTTGGAAGAGGTCGAGAGAGCTGGGTTTATTCGGGTGCGGATTGACGGCGTGGTGCATCGGCTTGAGGAGGCGCTCGATTTGGATATCGACAAGAAAAAGAAGCATTCCATCGAGGTGGTAGTGGACAGAGTAGAGATCGGTAAGGAGCTTGAGCGCTCGCGCCTGGCCGATTCAGTCGAGACGGCTTTAAAGATCGGAAAGGGGATTGTCATAATTTCGACTCCAGCACGGACGCCGTCGCGAAAAATCCCCAGTGAAAATAATAAAATCATTCGCGGTAATTCGGGCGCCGATTCGGGCGAAATTCAGGATGAGGTGTTTTCGGAGCATTTCGCCTGCGCCGATTGCGGCATCAACTTGGCTGAAATTGAGCCGCGTACCTTCTCGTTTAACAGCCCTTACGGCGCTTGCCTGGTATGCACCGGACTTGGCTCGACACTCGAGGTGGACGAGAAGCTGGTGTTTCCTAACCCCAAGCTGACTTTGGCAGAGGGCGCAATCGCGCCCTGGTCGCACGCCTCGCACCGCGTGGGGCGCCAGTCGTGGTACTGGTGGATGCTGGAGGATATTTCCGCGCGTTTTAGATTTTCGTTGAATAAACCGGTTGCCGATCTCCCAAAGTCCGTCATTAAACTTGTTTTGCACGGCGAGCCGATCGAACCGGATGAGGAGGGCAGCGGAAAGTTCGAGGGCGTGGTGCCGAATTTGAAGAGGCGTTGGAAGGAGACGGATTCCGAATGGACGAGGGCGGAAATCGAAAAGTATATGGTGGTGCGCCGTTGCCCGGGCTGTCTGGGGGATCGGCTGAAAAAAGAGGCGCTTGGCGTAACTATTAATGGAAGGCACATCGCGGAAGTATCAAGTGCCACGGTTGGCGAGGCAATTGCATTTTTTAATGCTCTGCCAAGGGCCCTCAAAACATCGGAAGCGGCCGTGGCGCTGCCACTCATAAGGGAGATTCTAAAGCGTCTTTCGTTTCTGATGAATGTTGGGTTGCACTATCTTACCTTGTCGCGCGAATCTACGACTCTCGCCGGCGGGGAGGCCCAGAGAATCCGCTTAGCTACCCAGATCGGCTCGAGACTGACCGGAGTGATTTATGTTCTTGATGAGCCGTCGATCGGGCTCCACGCCAGAGATCATCATATGCTGATTCAAACTATTAAGGAGCTGCGGGACTTGGGCAACACCGTGATTGTGGTGGAGCATGACGCCGAGACTATGCGCCAGGCCGACTGGATTATTGATCTGGGTCCCGGCGCCGGCAAACACGGAGGCGAAGTGATTTTTTCTGGTAACGCTAAATTGCTCTGGAAGGCAAAAACGCTGACGGCAGAGTATCTCTCGGGACGCAAGGAGGTTAGGATTCGGCATGGCGCGGAGCGCGGCGGCAACGGAAAAGTTATCGAGATTCGCGGAGCGCGCGAGCATAACTTAAAAAATATAAATGTTAAAATTCCTTTGGGCAAGTTTGTCGCGGTTTCGGGACCATCCGGCTCCGGCAAATCCACGCTGATTAATGACATTCTTGCCAAGGCTTTGCTGGTTAAACTTTATAAAGCTCACCTGATACCCGGGGCGCACGATGATATTCGCGGCGCCGAAAATCTTGACAAGGTCGTGGTGGTGGATCAATCGCCGATTGGCCGCACGCCGCGGTCAAATCCCGCAACTTATACCGGCGTTTTCGGGCTGATTCGGGAAATATTTTCGCGAACCAACGAGGCGCGCATACGCGGGTACGGTCCCGGGCGGTTTTCTTTCAATGTCAAAGGCGGGCGGTGCGAAATCTGCGAAGGGCAGGGTGTGAAAAAAATCGAGATGTATTTTCTGCCGGACGTTTATGTGGAGTGCGAAGAGTGCCGCGGGACGCGCTATAACAAAGAGGCGCTGGAGATCGAATATGACGGCAAGAATATCGCCAAAGTTTTGGATCTCACCGTTGAGGAGGCGATGAGGTTTTTCGAGAAGATTCCGCAGATTAAACAAAAATTAAAGACCCTATCGGAAGTCGGCCTTTCATATATCAAATTGGGCCAGCCGGCAACGACCTTATCCGGCGGAGAGGCGCAACGCATTAAACTGTCCGCGGAGTTGTCGCGGCGCGACACGGGTCGAACACTTTATATTCTTGATGAGCCGACAACCGGGCTTCACTTCGATGACACAAAAAAATTGCTTACCGTGCTGCACGCCCTTGTTGAGAGAGGCAATACAGTGCTTGTGATTGAGCATAATCTTGATGTTGTACGGAACAGTGATTGGATTATTGACCTTGGGCCAGAGGGCGGTGCCGAGGGCGGGTTCATCATAGCTGAAGGAACGGTTAAGGATATTATCGCCGAGAAGAAATCGCATACGGGGGCGTGGTTGAAGAAAGCTACAAAGCAGCGGCAAGAGACGTAGATTAGATAAAACTAATAAAGAGACAACCCCTTGACTATGATTTTTTGGTTGACTATAATTAGCACTCGTATACGTTTATTGCTAAAAATTAATAATTTAAAAAGATATGAATATTAAGCCCTTGGGAGACCGGGTTCTCTTGGAACCCCTGTCCGACACAAAAGAAGGCAAATTAAAATCCGGCCTCTACCTGCCCGAAACGGCATCGAAAGAGCGGCCGGAGATGGGTAAGGTTATTGCGGTCGGCCCCGGCAAGATTGACGACAACGGAAAGCTCCGCGCGCTCGGCCTAAAAAAGGGCGACGTTGTGCTCTTTACCAAGTATGGCCCGAATGAAATAAAGGTTGAGGGCAAAGAGTATTTGATCGCCAAAGAAGACGATATTATTGCGATCATCGAATGACCGCGCAGATCCTAATTCTTAATTTCTAATTTCTAAACAAATTCTAAATTCAAAACTCAAATC
>CAYRYI010000056.1:0-4783 GCA_964428455.1 uncultured Candidatus Saccharibacteria bacterium | reverse complement strand
GGCGGAAAAGCCGAGGCCGAGATTAAAAACAGCGGGAATAGCTCCAGCTTTAGCAATTCAAAAAGCGATGGAGGCAAAGTCATCGGAAGCGGCAACAGTACCAACTACAATAGCAGCGGCAGTTATAGCAACAGCTCGGCCACTAATTACAACAGCAATTACAGCAACGCGTCTTCGAGCTCGAGTAACAAGAACATCAGCCCTGTAGATGTAGACGTAAGAGTCCAACCCGGCGAGTCTGGCGGCAAACATGGCCGCCACGGTGGCTGGGATTAACATTAACAAGAAAAGAAAACGGAGGAGAAAAGAAATGAAGAAGAATCTGGTTTCGATGATGATCGCCGTACTCTGCCTCGTGGCAGGCACGGCGCGTGGGTACGTAATCGACCCGCAAATTGGAGTGGAGCTAGTCCAGATTAACTACGGCGATGTTCAAGGAGTCTATGGCTTGGCAAAGTGGCTCAAGTCGCAAGATCTTCTGCCGGTGAATGCCGACGGGAAGAAGATGAGCGTCGCCGAGGGGTACGTCAAGATGTGTCTCAAGAATTTTGACACACTCGGCGAATGCGAGACGGCGAGCTTGAAACTCCAGCCGGGGCAAACGCTTAAGATTTTCGCCCCGGTTATGGCACGTCAGGCTTACAACGAGCGGCTCATCAAGCCTCTCGAAGCAGAGATCGAGGCCAAGGATCAGCAAATCGCGGCCATTGAAGCGGTGGCAGGAATCGCAACAGTCAAAGCCGAAAAGGCCGAGGCGATGTTGAAATCCGTGGCTGCCGAGGCGCGAAAAATAAAGAGTGAAATCGCGGAGCTTCAGCTCGAAAAGGACTTCCTCGCGAGCCGGAACGAAGAGTTGACCGCCCGATTAGGCGCGTCAAAAAGGGCGTTTGAGATGCAAGTCACAACGACTGAAAATCTCAAACGAGAGCTTTCGATTGGTTTGCGGACGCAGATCTCCGGCTTGATGAAAGCGTTCGACGAGTTTGCCGACCGGCGACTCGCGAGCTTTGATCTTCTCGACGTAGATTCGAATTCAATTATATTGCTTTCGGTCGCTTGCGTTGTTATCGCACTGCTTTTGGCGAGAGCGCGAAAGGCAGAGAGGGTGCGCACGAAGATCGCTGAGAGAATAAGAGAGGGGCGAAGGAGGCCCATCCCGAGTTCTTAACTGATATCGAGTTGTAAAAGCAAAGGCCACGATGCGCATACGCGTATCGTGGCCTTTTTGCTATAATTTAGAAAGTGATATTTTATTGGTTCGTGCAAAATTTCATAGTTTGGCCGCTGGCAGGGGTTGTCTTGCGAATTCTATTTAAGATAGAAATCCGAGGCAGAGAAAATTTGGCCGGCGTGAGGCCGCCCTTGATAATCGCCTCCAATCATAAAACTCTGATTGACGGCTTTTTGCTTATGATTGCGCTTCCTTGGCTTTCGCCGGTTTTACCAGGGCGATACATGACGGAGGAATTCGAATTTCGAGCGAGAGCTTTGAGAATTTTGGCAAGATTAAGAATCTTGCGCTTTTTTTATATATTGACCGGAGGTTTTTCTTCGAAGCGAGGGCAAGGGATTGAGAATGCAATTAAAATCCCCGCCGCGATATTAAAAAATGGCGGCACGGTTTTAATGTTCCCAGAAGGCAAATTGGTGCGCGAGAATTCTCTCGGCCAATTTTATCACGGAACTTCCGCGCTTGTTCTCGCGGCCACGGTGTCGATCTTACCAGTTTACATTAAAGTCAGTCGTGGGAAATTTACGATAACGTTTGGAAAAGTTTTTAGTCTGGAAACGGCGAGCAAAGAGGAGGGAACGGAGATTTTGAAAAAGAAAATTGAGGAGTTGCAATAAAAAGCGTAAAAGCGTTTTCAAAAACCGCCTCTGCTCCCACGAGCCGAGGCGTTTTGATATTTGTGGACAATATATGAAGAATATAGTATTTTTATAGTGAGAAGTTTTTTAACAATTTAGATATGACCAGAAAGACTCAATAGCACACCAAACCAGGTAATTTTCAAAGTAATATAAACAATGGAGAAAAGCGCAAATAATATACTTAAACCAGCAAGAGTCTTTTCTCGATTATTTGAATTACTTAGGAAGGATCTTAGCAAAGCAACCGCTCCAAAAATTAAGGAGGCTATCGGACTCAAAAAAATAGTGACAAGTATCCAATATTCACCTGTATAAAAATGAAGAAGTCGAAAAAGGAGGAATAGCGGAAAAATTAAAGAAAGAACGAAGCTAACTATAGCAAGCGAAGGAAACTTTCTAATTTCTACAGGAGGTTGAGATGAAAAGTTTGAAATCATGTCTTATTGGCGTATTATTCATTTTATCACAGATTACACAGGAAGGACATCCTTATGAAATTCCGGCTCACTTGAGGATAACTTTGGGAGCCGGGAAGGTTTGGCAGGAAATTCCACCCGAGCTCGGCAGCAAATTGGGTGGAGGAAATAAATTGGATAAAGCGTGCAAAGCTGAATACGACATCGGAGACGACATTTATACTGGAAGCGGAGAAGAGGATCTTGGCGAAAGCCCATTTCCTTGCACTGGATTCGAACAGACTATTACTAATGATGGGCGCAATGGTTTTTTTGAACACTTCTGGAATCCAGATTTTCCAAGATTGACCCCATCCAATGAAGAACAGCGTGGATATAATTGCGGCGAGCTTGGTGATGGATATAATCTTGGATTACCAGCGATATTGCCATCGGCATGCGGGGATCATTTTGACAGCGCATATCGGACAGCGCAGGATGAATGGGATAAAGCGATAATCCTTTATCGAACAGGCGAGGCTGACAAAATAGAGGAGGCGTATTACAAATTGGGGCTTGTGGCGCATTTACTGGAAGATATAGCATTACCGGCTCACGTGCACCTCACCCCTCACCCGCAGGGAGTCGTCAAAAAAATTCCTAAAACGAGCTTTCTCGCTGGCCCTGATCTATATGAAGCTTTTGTCACCGCCAGAATTGTGGATAAAATTGCGAAGTTAGGAAACGCAATCGGACAAGAATATAACGTCGATTGTTTACCTAACCTCTGTAATTTCGACTGGAGTCAGGTTCATCCGAATCCCACTAATCTCTTTAAACTTTTCTGGTACACGGCTCAGAAGACCCAATATTTCGCAAGCAGAACTACCGGCGCTTTCCGAAATGCGCCACTTGTAGGTATTGGGAATAATTTCTTCATCGATTTATCTGGGCATCCGCACATCTTCAGCCCATCATTATGGGAAGGAGAGGCTGAACCGATCAGCGACCCCAGCGAACTTACAGGAAAGAAAAAGGCGGTTAACGCTAAACTGCAAAAGATGGCCGATGCACTTATCCCTCACGCTCTCAAGGCTGTCGCGGGATTGTACCGCTTGTTTTGGGAGGAGACGCATCCGCCGGAAGAGCCCCTCGTGTTTAATGGCTTGGGCGTGGACTTCATTGCGACCGCACTATCGTCCGACGGATCGACTATTGTCGGATATATTAGAGATAAATTGCCGCCCCAACGACCTTACTCTGTGCGATGGACGTCGGCGAGCGGTTTAGAATTGCTTGCCGAGGCTGCTCAAGCAGTTGGCGGCAGTTTCGCAAACGCGGTGTCCGCAGATGGAAATATAGTCGCCGGGGCTATGTTTACTCCTGAAAGCGAGGCTTTTTGGTGGACCGAAGCAGGCGGAATGGTTGGATTGGGAGATCTGCCCGGAGGACTTAATCACAGTTTTGCGTTCGGAATTTCGGCAGACGGTTCAATCATTGCTGGAAATGGATATGCTTTACGAACCGAAGCCGTGCGTTGGATTAAAAATCCATCCACAGGCTTGTTTGAGATTGATCCTCTAAACTCATCGGTGCCTTTTTTTAGCGAAGCGTTCGACGTTTCCGCGGACGGAACGGCGATTGTCGGCTATAACTCAGACGCAAATCGCGAAGCTACGCTTTGGAGGAATGAAGAAATTACGCGCCTCGGAGATCTTCCCGGCGGCGTTTTTGATAGCTTCGCAAGAAAAATTTCTGCAAATGGCCTAGTTGTCGTAGGCGAAAGCCAGTCGGCCACGGCGTGGTCGGCTTTTCGATGGACGCAGAGCGACGGCATGGTTGATTTGGGAAATTTACCCTTGGGTTTTCAAGCCTTTGTGTCTGGCGTTTCAGGAGACGGTTCGATTATAGTCGGCACTGATTACTCCTGCTGTCCCGGAAGATATGAAATTTTTATCTGGGACCCTGTCAACGGCATGCGGCAGCTGGCAGATGTGCTGATAAGTCGCGGCGTCGGTCTCGCGGGCTGGACTCTGGACCGGGTTGCTGGCGTTTCCGGCGACGGCAAGACGATTGCGGGTAGCGGGATAAACCCCAACAGTCAGGATGAAGTCTGGATCGTGAGGAATTTTAAGCCTTAAATTTTAAATTCTAAAAAAGGAGGTACGAGCCGAGCAAAAGTGGGAGTCACGCAAAATGATTCCCCTTTTCATTTGTATGAGTTTCTGTGGCATAATCTTGACAATCAAATTTTTAGATATAAACTAAAATATATGGCTAAGAAAACTACATTAGACGACTTAGCACGCATGATGAAGAAAGGATTCGACGAAACAGCCTCTAAGAAAGAGATTATTGAAGTTGGCAAGCGTTTAGGGGAGATGAATGAGCGTTTGGATAAAGTTGAGAAGCGCGTAGCGCGCATGGATAGCGCGATTTTTGTTGATCATAGACGGCGCATACAAAAGCTGGAGGCCGACGTAGAGTTACTAAAAGACGTTGCGGGTATAAAATAG
>CAYRYI010000055.1:0-4861 GCA_964428455.1 uncultured Candidatus Saccharibacteria bacterium | reverse complement strand
CGGACGGCGCAGTTTTGGCGGCATCGCGGGTCGCGCCGAAAAGTTCGACGGCTTCGGCCTCGGTCTCCGGATTCATCTTCCAGTTGGCGACAACGAAACGCTGGTTCATGCTCCATTAGGAATTTTGACGCTCTTGAGAAACGCGGCCGCATCCTCCGGCGCGATAGTCGAAATTTCAATGCCCGTACCGAACTCAAACCCGCCCCAGATTGAAGTTTTCGGAAAAATCTCAAGATGCCAGTGATAATAACCGTAGTCTCTGCCGTCGGTGGGCGCGGTGTGAATAAAAAAGTTATATGAGGGATTATTGAGGCCGTGGTAAAGCACGGTCAGCGAGCGCTGGAGGGCTTCGGCAAACGGGAGAATTTCATCCTCGGAAATTGTTTCGAACTCGGCGCGGTGAATTTTGGGGAATATTCTGATCTCAAACGCAGCCCTGGAAGCATACGGCGCAAAGACGACGAAGTCATCATTCTCGAAAATAACCCGCGCTTTTTCTTTCGTTTCGAAATCGATCATGGCGCAGTGCACGCAAGCTTTTTTCCCCCCGAAATAGCGCTCGGATCCCGCGAGCGACCGGGAGACATCCGGCGGAATCACGGGAATGGCGATCAGCTGCGAATGCGGGTGGACAATCGAGGCGCCCGACTCCGGGCCGTGGTTATGAATCATCGAAATATACTGCACACACTGCTCGGGGCTAAGCGTTTTGAATCGCTCGCGGTAGGCCCGCACAAGAAGGCCCGTCTCTTCCGCCGACATCAGCGCTATGGAACGGTCGTGCGGGCGCGTGACAATCACTTCATGAAAACCGACCCCGTCTATTAGGCGGCGGAGCCCTTCCGAGACCACCGAGGGGCAGGTTTGGCGCGGCGTAAAAGCGGGGAACTTGTTGGGTATAACCTCAACAAACCAATCTTTGGCTTTAGGCCCGGCTTGCCAGAGATCATGAAATTGACCTCTGTCTTTCGTAATAATCAGAAGCGCGTCGTCTTCAAGTTCTTCGAAGGGACAATTCTTTTTGCCGTTCTTCTTCGCTGGAAATTTTGGCTTGGCGGCGAAGTCGCTGGGCCGGCGGGCTCTTCCCGTGGCGATCACCACCCAGTCCCCGGAAACAATGTCTTGCCGAAGCTCGGAATACTTTTTATGGATCTCCCCGTTAATTTTTGGCATAGGCGCCGCGGATTAAATTCCAGCGGATGCGAAAGACATCCAGAAATACGGAAAGGTACGCTCCTAAAGTTACCTTGCTGTCGGGATCAAATTTCCATTTCACGGGTATGATGGCAACCTTGTAACCGAATCTACGCGCCAAAGCCAGCATTTCAATGTCAAAAGCGAATCCAGATATTTTCGTTTGAGAAAATATCTTATCTGCGGCGGCGGCCGTACAGGCCTTGAAGCCGTTTTGTGTATCCCAAATACCCCAGACGCCGAAAGTCTGTATAACGAGATTCCCCATATTCCCCAAAATCTCGCGGTACCACGGTTCTGCCACATCGCGCCCCGCGCCCGCGGCGTCCTTTCTGTCGCGCGACGAAATCACCATCTGGCACCCTTCGGCAAAAAGCGGCGCCATCTTATCAAAGTGATCCGGCGAGGTGGAATTATCGGCATCGGAAAAAAGGCGGATCTCTCCTTTAGCCTCAAGCATCCCCTTTTTAACGGCGCCCCCCTTGCCGCCTTCGTGAACCATAAACAAAGAGAGCGTTGGGATCTCTCCGGCCAGTCGTTTTACAATTTCCGCGGTCTTATCCCGCGACCCATTGTCAATAACCAGAATTTCGTGATCAAAATTCTTGGCGCGGAGGTAGCTCTCGACCTCGCGCACCGTTCTTTCTATGCGCCGTTCTTCGTTATAGGCCGGGATAATCCAGGATAAATGCATAGTGTGAGCTCGATAGCTTTTTGGGAAACATCCGAAATCCCCAGCGCGGATTTCGGATTCGCCACTCTCCAAGTTTTCGTCCCTCTCCGCCGATTAGCGGATCGGGACGAACCATGCGAACTCCTCGGACGAGCGCCTGCCTGCCGGTAGGCAGGTTTCCAGAAAAGCTATCTTCGCTTAGAGCTTCCTTAAGTTGGCCCCAAACGAGCTTTCGTTTATAATACCTTACTTTGCCGATCCAAAAAACTCTGCAAAATCAGCGCCGCGGCCGAGGCGTCAGCGTTTTTTGCCGAATGCTCCTCGGCTATCCTGGTGGTAAAAAACTCGTCCTGAAACGATACGGGAATCTGATATTGCTTTTTTATGATATCCGCCAGATGTTGAATCTCGTCCCGCAGGCTCGCGTCCATCCCCGGGACAGCTCGGGGCAAACCAAGCACTATCTCCAAAGCCGCTTCCGCCCCAGCCAAGCGCGCCATGGCATCCGCAAGTGCGCTTACGCCGGTGTTTTTCAAAACGCTTTTAGGAAAGGCGATTTTGCCCTCCTCGTCTGAAACCGCCGTCCCAACCCTTACTCTGCCGTAATCAATGCCTAGATACTTCATAAAAAACCAGAAATTTGAAATCATCGCGAAGGGATACCAAAATTTTGCATTTTGATTTTTGCATTTTGATTTTCATGCCGTTGTCACCACCTCGGCGCCGTTTTTGCCAACGATGACAGTATGCTCGAAATGCGCCGCCAGTTTGCCATCCACGGTCCTGTAAGCCCACTCGTCTTCATCCAGCGTTACCTTCCAGACCCCTTCGGTTGCCATCGGCTCAATCGCCAAAACCATCCCCTCTTTTAAGACAAGCCCCTCGCCGCGCTTCCCAAAATTCGGCACAAACGGATCTTCGTGTACCGCGTATCCCACCCCGTGCCCCGCCAGATCCCGCACCACCCCGAGTCCGTTTTTTTCAAGATGCGCCTGAATCGCGGCGCCAATGTCTCCAATATGAGCGCCCGCGCGCACTTCTTGGATACCGATAGCAAGCGATTCATTGGTCACGCGGATTAACTTTTCCGCCTGTGGCGAAATCTTCCCCACGCCCACGGTAACTGCCGTATCCGTCGCCATCACCCTCGTCATTTTTAATTTTTCATTTTTAATTTTTAATTTTTCTCCGGGCCACCACATCCCGATATCAAGCCCGACAATATCGCCCTCAACCAATACCCGGCTATGTTTGGGAATAGCATGCACCACTTCATCGTTGATAGAAACGCATAGCGCCGCGGGATAAGCGGCCTTGGCGCCGTAAGGATTGTACCCCTTAAACGACGGCTCGCCGCCGGAGGCCAGAATCAGCCGTTCCGCCAAGTCGTTCAAAAAGGAGGTTGAAACGCCGGGCTTCACCGCCTCCGCTATCTCCGAAAGCACGCCCGCGAGCCGCCGCCCTCCCTCGCGGAGAGTCTCAAGCTCCTCGGGTTTTTTAATCGTAATCATTGCGGCAATGCCTCGGAAAGTTTTGATTGGATCGAGTCAAACACCGCCTCAGGCGCCAGTTCTCCGTCAACTTCAGCGAGCTTTAAGCCCCGCGACTCGAAATAATTAAAAAGGGGCAGCGTTCGCTTTTTATAAACATCCAGGCGCTTTTTGATTACATCGGGTTTGTCATCCGGCCGTGTCGTCAAAGCGGCGCCGCAACCTGCGCAAAACTCTATATTCTTGGTTTCTTCGGACCAGAGATGCGGTTTATGGCACTTGGTACAAATTCTCCTGCGGGAATTCCTAAAAAGCGACGTCTCCTCACCGACCCGCAGAATAAAAGCGAAAATCCGCTCCCTAAAAAGCTCCCGCATAACCGGCAATTCGATCTCGGCTTCAAAAATTGTGCGGGGGAATCCGGAAGAGGCAACGCTTTTTCCATCGGTTGCGAGTTTTCTTAGCTCATCATTAACAATTCCGCCTACCCATAAAGAGTCGTTCAGTTGGCCGTCCGTTTCATGCTTGATGCGCTCTTCTCGAATCTTAGGATCATGCTGGCGCGCGGGATCGTGTAAAATTCGGCGCAGTAGTTCGCCGGTATCAACATGAACTGCGTCGAATTTTTTTGCGACATTCTCCGCCTGGGTGGATTTGCCCGAACCCGGCGGGCCGAAAATTAAAACAAGAAACGGTTTCATTAAAGTATTTATACCAGTACCGAGGGCTTGCGTCTATTCGAGTCTTTTGTCTTTTTCCCACTTTTTCTCAAGCTCGCGAATTTTTTTCTCGCCAAATCCGAAATAGTGCCCAATCTCGTGCCATACCACGCGCTTCGCCGCTTTCGCAACCGGCTCGCCGAGCCTTTTGGCTTCAGTCTCGACAACGCGCTGGTAAATCGTAATGGTGTCTGGCAGAGCGTTTGGCGCAAACGGCTTCAGTGGATTAGGCAAGCCATGGTATAGCCCGAGGAGATTCCCGCGCTTTTCGGCATCAATCAAGAAAGCCACGTTCTTGATTTTGGCGCGGATCTGCTCCGGCAGCGCGTTAACTGCATCGGCGATCATGGTTTCAAAATCTGCTTCGGGCGTTGATGTCATACAGAAATAACCAAATGCATTGGCAAGCTATAGATCTATCGAAAATTCGTTCGGCCTAGAGCGCCTCTGAAGCCTCATCGCCCACGACAAACCGCATCATGATAACGCTCCCCGTGTTATCGGTGATAGGCGCGTCTTTTGCATGATCAAACTGGCGATCTCCGTCGTCGCGATGAAGCATCGCATAGTAGACTCCCCTAACCGTTGGGCGTAAAAGATCCACAAAACCATCCCTAGTCTCGCCCGCCGGGAAAACCTGGGCGCCTAAAATATTTCCGGGTTTTCCTTCGCGGTCCTCATGAATCGCCACCCAACCGCCGCCCTCGCCAAATACCGCCGTTGATATCGTAACCTGATTGCCGGGGGCTTGATCCTCTACGGCGATAGCGTTTTTACCGAGGATA
>CAYRYI010000054.1:0-4904 GCA_964428455.1 uncultured Candidatus Saccharibacteria bacterium | reverse complement strand
TTTTGCAATCGCAGAACATCTTGGTCTGCGTTTTCAACTCCGCATGTATCTCAAGTCCGATGACCGGCTCATATTCCATACTCGTCTTGTTGATTATCTAGCCGCATTTTATCTCTCCGCCTCATCTGTACCAATAGACTAGTCTATCGGTACAGATAGAATGATTGCTAAACTTGCGTCTCGCGCCCGTCGGTTGTGGCGCGTCCTCCTTGCCATTGGCCGCGATACGCCGCGGCCTCCCCTTTAATTTCAAAAAACATAATATTGATATAACGCGCGCCGAGCTCAATTTCAACGGGTACACCTCCGGCGTTGTAGATTGCGGGGTGCAAGGTGCCGGAATATCCCGGGTCGGCTACCGACACCCGAGTGATGATGCCGGAGCGATGCAGGGTTGTGCGAGGCTTCGCAATCACCAGAAGATTTAGAGGCACGTTTAAACGCTCGATGGTTTCGGTCAGATAATATTCTCCGGGCCGGATCGTAACGGATTCTTTTTTCGCCGAGTCATATTCTGCCGCCAATTCCACCTCCGGCGTCTCGCGCTCCGCAACTCCGAGGAATCCTTTTCCCTTTAAACGAAAAAGTTTGCCGAGCCGCAAATCAAATCCGGCGCCTTCGGGATTAGTTAATTCCCTCTCCGAAAGATTTTCAACAAGTTTAATTTCACGCACCAATCGCAAAAGTTCTGAAACTCCAAGGATCATAGCAAAAGTAGGTTAGCATAATATATAAATATGTCATATCGTATCCTCCTTCGTCTTGCGGGCCGGAAGCCGCGGCAGGAGTTGTAGTAAGATCGTGTCAGCGATTGAGTCGAGAGATCGAGAGGCATCAACTACTGCGCAGTTCGCATTGACGGTTTGGCAAAGAGCGAGATAATTCTTGCGTACTAATGAGAGTTTATCAATCTGTTCAAAATGGTCATTCCCTTTCGAAATATTTTTCAGTCTTTCAAGCGCCGTATCCGCCGGCAGATCAAAAATGAACGTAATGTCGGGTTTCAAGAAGTCTCCGTTGAAAATTTCGTTATGCAGGTTTATTAGGTCATCCAACGCGTTCGAAATCATTCCGTAGGCCAGCGTGGAAAGCCAGTAGCGATCAGCCAAGACGATTTCTCCGCGACGTAGCGCCGGCTTAATCTCGTTTACTACGTGATCATATCTGTCTTCCACATAAAGCTTCTGCAACTCCAAATTACTTATCATGGGCAGTTCGCCGTGCAGGATTTTATAGATTTTTCGGCCCCATGGGCTCTCACGCCGCGGTTCATGCGTTATTAAACATTTAAATCCGGACTCCGCTAGCCGCCTTTCCACGAGCGGCAAAACCGAAGATTTGCCGCAGCCATCAATGCCCTCAAAAGCGATAAAGTATCCTGTGTTTTCTGGCATGCTTCTCGATTGTACAACATTCGAAAAAACAACCTGTGGATTTCTATAAAATCAGCCTGTCCCAGATGTACATCTGGGACAGGCTGGCCGCGCAGGCGCCGCTACGCCGCGCGGAAGTGCTTCGAAAGTCGCGGCCCCCTCTGGCTCACGTAGTGAGAACCGGTCTTTCCGTAGAGTACACGCGGGACTTCGCGCATGCGCTCGTACGATATCCGGCAAACTGGCGCCCCCTCGGTGATGATTTCATTTCGGCCAAAGGGGCGAACCTCTAAGACAAGTGCCACGCCCTCTGGCTTCCCATCTTTCCACCCCCACCCCGGATCAATAAACCCGGCGTAGTGGGAGCGAAATTCGCCTCTTCGGTGATCAACCGCGGCCATTTCACAGGCGAATTCCGGCGGGACACAAACCGCCTCCCGCGTCACAAAGATGTAGAATCTCCCGTTCTCCAAGACCAAGCGGCCGTTCTTTGGCTTCTCGATCGGATCGAAAAAGCTGTGCGGACTATGCTGCCTTTTGTTGAAAACAAGGACTTTCTCTTGCTGTTCGAGTGTCTTCGCCCTCCACGCCACGACATCCAAATTACTGAAGTCTGCAGTGAGACCGAGCATCCCGTCACCCTCGGTTGTGGGGATCTCTTCATAGGGAACGGGGCTGCCGCTCCTCCGCAAAAAGCCGTACTTCTGGTAGGCGATCTGCATCTCCGTTTCGTCGAGCTTGGTATCACGATCGAACAGCCGAAGCTGTGACAACTGATCGCCAGGTCCAAGTTGGACGAGGAAATGTCCCGATGAGATCATGAACCAGAGGTCACCGCAGAATCCATGCGGCATGGTATCGTAGCTTGACACTCCATCGGCGACCAGTCTTGCGTGTATATCATTCCTTCCAGTGGAGCTTTTGGCATTAACATGGCCATAAATCGCTTTCGGAAATTTGACGGACTGCCCCGCCTTAATCAGATACGTGGCGCCGGGCTCGAGGGGCTGATCCAGATTATGGCGAAACATAGTGATTTCTTGCCGCAGCTCTTTGATACTCTGACCTGGCCGCGGCAACGCTGAGCCGCGAACACGGTACGCATCTTCTGCGATCGACATGTCGGCGCTTGCCGGCTGAAGCTGACCTGTAAAACCCCGAAGCTGATCGGATTCGATCATTGCCTCCATCTCCTGAATCGGAAGCGCACCAGCCTTTCGCATCTGCCTTCCTCCTCGTTAATTTGTTATTTATTCTTAGATTGTCAGCGAACCAAAACGAAAACCGTGCTATTGGTATAGCACAGTGTTTTTTAAGCGTCTAGTTGAAAAAAGAGGCCTAAATAACTTCCTTTAAAAAGGTCACGAGCGAAGATAGCTTTTCCGGAAACCTGCCTGCCGCTTGCCTGCTGGTGGGGCAGGCAAGCGCTCGCGCAATATTCCAACGTTCTGCAGAACGTTGGAATATTCTTAGAATACCTTCTCATCTCCCACACCATTTGGTGGAAGGAAGCAATGATAAGCGTGGCAAAGCAAAAAAATCCGCGCTCGCGGATTTTTTGCTGTTTTTCAGAAAGCTGTCAAGCTACTCCACCTCGATCCCCATACTTCTAGCTGTTCCTGCAATGATTTTAGCGGCTTGGTCCACGTCGTTGGCGTTTAGGTCGGGCATCTTGCGCTCGGCAATCTCGCGGACTTTCGCCATCGAGACTTTTCCAACTTTATTTTTGTTCGGCTCACCTGAACCTTTTTCCACACCCGCAGCTTTTCGCAATAAATCGGAAGCCGGCGGCGTTTTTAAAACAAAGTCGTAGGTACGATCAACATAGACCGTAATTTCTACCGGAATAATATCCGCACCTTTGTCAGCGGTGGCTTCGTTGAATTTCTTTACGAATTCGCCGATGTTTAGCCCATGCTGACCCAAAGCCGGGCCGATGGGCTGGGCCGGCGTGGCTTTACCTGCGGGGATTTGAAGCTTGACGATGGTTTTTATTTCTTTTGGCATGTTTGTTTGACTGAAGCCGAAAGACAAAAGTTAAAAGCTAGATTAATCGACGGCTTTCGTCGTTCAGATTTGGACATTTAGCCTACGCTATAATTTTCGTATCTGCAATGAATCCAGTTCCACCGGCGTGGACCTGCCAAACATATTGACCAGCACCTTGATTTTGCCTTTTTCCTCGTCCACCTCCGAGACCTTGCCGTCAAAATCCTTAAAAGGTCCGTCGGTGATTTTGACCGCGTCTCCCGCGCTAACGTCAATTTTAAACCTCGGCTCGTCCACCCCCATGCGCTTTTGCAAAATCTCCATCTCCTCCGATAAAAGCGGCGTCGGAGTCGTGCCGGAGCCGACAAAACCCGTGACGCGAGGTGTATTTCGCACTGCATACCACGAATCATCAGTTACGATCATCTCGACCAAAACATACCCTGGATAGATTTTTTCCTCCACGGTTTTGCGCTTGCCGTTTTTGATCTTGATCTTTTTTTCAGTCGGCACCAGCACATTGAAGATCTTGTCCCCCATGGCCATGGAGTCTATGCGCTGACGCAAATTGCGGGCAACAGCATCTTCATACCCCGCGTAAGTATGAACTGCGTACCAGTTTCTGCCGAATTCTCCGGTTTGCTTTGGCATAATGCGATCTGAAAGCTAAAAGACTAAAGACTAAAGCTTGAAAATGAAAGACGAATGACTAAAGCTAAAAGACGAAAGCTTAAAGATAGAATCATTATTTGCGATACAATTTTTTTGCCAAAGCCTTAAGCTGTGCGGCAAGATGACCAGCATCTTGATATAACTCTTGGAATTTATTATCGCGTATTAGATGAGTATCACTTGCTAGATATAAACTCGCGACCGTTTCATTAAGCGATCCGATCGCCATCTGGACAAATCTTCGAAAATCTGCGTCCGATTGTCGTTCACTGCCTTCTGCGATATTGAGCATGATTGAAACAGCAGAGCGACGGACTTGGTTTGTTATTCCGAATAACTCTGATTGCGGAAACGTATGTGTGATAACATAAATCTCGTTTGCGAATTTCCGCGCGCGCTGCCATACGTCAAGTTTCTCAAATTTGAAATATATGCTTTCGGCGTTCGTCATTTGTCTTTCGGCTTTTATAGAACAAATCTATTAAGCAAAAACGCAAACACTAAATCGAACCCGCCGAGAAAAAAGGCTACGGCCAGCGACACGAAAATTACGGCGATGGTGTATTTCGCCGTTTCTTGCCTGGTCGGCCAGGTAACTTTTAGAAGTTCGATCCGGGCCTCTTTGATGTAGTTGACGAAGCGTTGGAACATAATATGACCAAGGCCGAAAGCTTAAAGACTAATGATAAAGGACAAGAGCTTTTGTCGTTTATCATTCAGCTTTCATAATTTATCTTTTAGCTTTTGTCCTTCAGCTTTTGACTTTTATGGGTTTTTTAAAAGGCCTCGCGGCCCCCCAATACTGATACCATCTTAGATGCGAAACTCGGCCGTGTCAATAGCATGCATGGGAGAAAACTCGCGGCCAGC
>CAYRYI010000053.1:1450-4918 GCA_964428455.1 uncultured Candidatus Saccharibacteria bacterium | reverse complement strand
GCACCGCTCGGATACGTTCAATGCCTCCAAAATCTTCTTCATTATTTATAGTATATAAGAACTTGACCGAAATTTCACAGAAAAACTATGCTCAAAAATCGCCTTAAAATAAGGGGTTTTTCAGCTATTGACAATATATATTAAATATGCTATCATTATACTATCCTTGAAAAAGGATAAGGAAAGTACCTTGAGTAAAAATTGGCAGACGAAACAAAGGCGGCCCAAAATGGGCAGAGGAGAAAAAATGGATACGGAGAAAACTGACACAGTGCTAGGAATCCTCGGTGTGGCCCTAATGATAATAGGACTACCAGTTGTAGCCATTGCAAGCCGTGTCGTCGCTGACCCTAACACTCCGGTTGCGATGTGGAGCGTTCTCGGGTTTATATTCATCCTCACAGGTGTGATCCAGGTGCGAGTCGGGAATGAGTTCCTCAGACTCAAACGCGGAGCGGATAACATCTATCTGGACTACATCGGCGACTATACAGGCTAAGCCACAAAGTAGTGATGACGACCAGCCAATGTCGTAAAACTAGGCAAATTGACTCGGCGCTGGTCAATTAAAACCGAACGGCGCTCTTGGGAAAATCCTCCCGAGCTTCGCGAAAGGCGAAGGTTCTATCAACCGATGGAACAAGGTGCAACAAACAAAAAACCTCTTGGGAAACCTCGAGGCTTTTTTGTTGGGAAAAATTATTGTTTTTTGGCGCGGGGCTTGTAGAAAAAGGCAACAGCGAACATTATCGCCAGCGCGATTGCCGAAATAATATAGAGATTCACTTCACTCATAATTTTATTCTTTATTTTGTATCACCACTACGTATATGATGGTGGCGATGACCCCAATAATAAGATAGGCTATAAGAAGTTCATTCATGGTCTGGCATCCTTCAAAAGATTAAGACTTAAAATTAAACATAAAACTGCCACTAGCGATCCCACAGTAAAAATTGGTAAGGTAATAATTCCTTCGCGGCTAGGAATAAAAAATCCTATCACGGCCGACGCCACAAGAATCTTAGATAAATCAGAGAAGTACTTGGATAATGCTTCAAGTTGAACGCGGCTCAGCTTCATTGTTTCATTATATCATATTCCCTCCCCACCCTCAAAACCCGGCACCGCTCGGTCACGTTCAAAGCCGCAAAAACGTTCTTAAGCTTCATTATTTATAGTATAAGGCAAGATTGCCCAAATTTCATTCTTTCTTATCCAATCGCTTTGCCTCCGCCCACGCCAATTCATGAATTTTTTTCATGGCGTCCGCGATTTCCGCGCTTTCAATAATGATTCCCAGCTTCTCGCGCCAGGAAGCAATCATAACCTTATCGTCATAGATATTTATCTCCGGCGAAAAATAATATTTATCGGGAGGAATTAAGGCTGTTTCACGCATTTCCTCTTTATCATGGCTCGCTCTTTCTTTTCCAATCTCCGTTTTGGGGATTATCGCTTTAATTGTAATTCCTTTGTCGGCGCGGCGCTTGTAATATTCCGTAAAATATTTCGGTAAAGCGCGATGCATATCATCAACTGTCGCGTAGGCCAGAATTGTTTCGTGCGAAGTTAGCGTGTCTTCATAAACTTCAATCAACCCAGATGTTCCTTCATAAAATCTGACTTTAGGCCGTCCGGTGACATTATGTATGGATTTTAGTTCCGGAATTACGCTTTTTATTCTCTCGAGATGTTCTTCGTCCTGCGCCAGTTTATTTTTAAGTAGTATTTCTATTTTATCCGGGGACTCCGCGACATATTCTTGTTTCGGCTCTTTTCCGGAAACACTCGCCAAGCCTTTGTTTACTAGCCCATCCAGCACATCATAGCCGGTGGTGCGGTTCAAATTGGCTTTTCTTGTAATCTCCGAAACCGTCCCCTTGCCCAGCTCCAAGAGAGCCAAGTAAATTTTGGCCTTGTTTTTGGATAATCCTATAGCGATTAGCTCCTCCTCCATATGCCCTTATTTTAGGCGAGTTATTAGATTGTGTCAAATCTATTCCACAGAATCTAAATAAGCATTGGACTTTAAGCATTAATTCGTTAAAAGAGCTTGACAAATAAGTTATACTATGCTATACTCCCCATAGAAAGTCAAAAATGGTTCCTAAACAACCAAATACAAGGAGGATGAGATTATGAAGATTCTCGTTATTGATGATACGGAGATGAACCGGAAATCCGCAGAGATGGCTTTCGAAGATCACGAGCTGACGGTAGTGGACAGCTACGATGCCGCCGTCGAAGTTCTGGAAAAAAACAACTACGACGTTGTCCTCTCGGATCTTCTCATGCCGGCCAGTCATAACATGCTAGGGCCAGAAGGAATGAAGTATGCGGGCGAGTTAATGCCTGTAGGCTTCGCTTTAGCCCTCTTCGCCGCCAGACAAGGGACGAAGTATGTGGCCGTGGTAACTGCAACCAGCCATCACGATCATCCCGCAAGCGCCATGTTGGATCTTTTGGATTCATCTACTCCTGCGTTCGTGATAAACGGCGCGGTAGTCGGTTTCTCCAATCACAACATGAGTCCCGTTGAAGGAACGGTATGCCCAGTTTGTCATGGTGGAGAAAAAATGGGTAACTGCAATCCATGCTGGGGAACCGGAAACATGATGGGCAAAAACTGGAAAGCAGCCCTCTCTGAAGTTATGCGCAAAACATGAGCGGGGATCCGAGTGAATAAATAAGCTCGGGCGAGACCGCAGCGCACGACAAGCCTTTGTCGGAAAACAAGGCAAATTGACTCAGCACTGGTCAATTAAAACCACACGGCGCTCTCGGGAAAATCCTCCCGAGCTTCGCGAAAGGCGAAGGTTCTATCAACCGATGGAACAAGGTGCAACAACAAAAAACCTCTTGGGAAACCTCGAGGCTTTTTTGTTTCTAAAAAATGATTACAATCATACGCTATAGCGTAGTATTATAATCATTTTCAAATTTCCACTTTGAGGCGGTCGCGGAGGATTCTTTTTGTCAAACTTGACCCAAATTTCCTAATCTGCTATCCTTAAGTAAGCCCATAGTTAAGATGGGTTTTTAATTTTAAAGAAAATGCTGGATATCAAAAATTTTCAAAGCGCCTTGGAGGAGCTTTTGGTGGACCGCGGCATCCCGCGGGAAAAAATAATGGAGACCATCGAGCTTGCGCTCGCCGCCGCCTACAAAAAGGACTATGGGAAAAAAGGGCAGATTGTGCGCGCAAAATTTGACCCCAAGAGCGGCCAAGCGGGTTTTTGGCAGGTAAAAATAGTGGTGGACGAGAGCATGCTTAAGAGCGAAGAGGAAGCCGAGGAAGAGAGGACGGCGGAACCGGAGCGCGAAAGAGAAAGAGAAAGAGACAAGGAAGGCAGTGAACTTGAAGAGGGCGTACGCAAGGTTCGCTTCAATCCCGAACGGCACATCATGCTGGAAGAGGCGCGAAAAATAAATCCCGACGCAAAGCCGGGGGAAGAGCTGACCTTT
>CAYRYI010000053.1:0-1440 GCA_964428455.1 uncultured Candidatus Saccharibacteria bacterium | reverse complement strand
TCCCCTGGAAACCCAGGCCGAATACGGGCGCATAGCGGCCCAGACCGCGAAACAGGTCATCATCCAGCGCCTTCGCGAAGCGGAACGCGAATCAATTTTCAACGAGTTTGCTTCGCGCGAAGGCGGGATCATCTCGGGCCTGGTACAGCGCGTGGAGGGGCGAAACGTGTTTTTGGATTTGGGGAGAGCCACGGCGGTTTTGCCGCGCGAAGAGCAGATCCGCGGCGAGCGCTACCGGATCGGCGAGCGCGTCAAGGCCTACCTGACTCTGGTTGAAAAAAACCCCAGAGGGCCGGGGCTTTATCTTTCGCGCTCGCACCCGAGATTCGTGATAAAGCTTTTTGAAATGGAAGTGCCCGAGATTCAAAATGGCATCGTAGAAATCAAGGCTGTCGCCCGGGAGGCGGGATCGCGTTCCAAGGTCGCGGTTGCCTCCAAGGAAGAAGGCGTGGATCCCGTCGGGTCATGCGTGGGCCAGAAAGGAATCAGGGTCGGAACCGTGATTGCCGAACTGGGCGGCGAGAAAATAGACATCATTGAATGGAGAGAAAATCCCGAGGAGTTTATCTCCAAAGCCCTTTCGCCCGCTAAAGTTCTGGACGTGGAGATAAACCCGGAGCGAAAGGAAGCGGAGGCCACGGTGGCCGAGGACCAGCTTTCGCTCGCCATCGGAAAGGGCGGGCAGAACGTGCGCCTCGCCGCGAAACTCACCGGCTACAAGATAAACATCCGTTCCAGGACCGGCGAGCGCCTGGCCGAAGCGAATCCTTTATCGGAATAACTTTAAATTTAAATAAAATGACATCAGCCTATATTATCGCGAGCGCTCTCGCGGGAATCGCCTTCGCCCTTTGGGAGCGCGAGCTCGTCAAAAAAGCCCCGGCCGGCGACAGTCGGATGCGCGAGGTGGCGGACGCAATTGCGGCAGGTTCCAAGGCCTATTTGAAAAGACAATACCGCGTGGTGGGAGTCGTGGCGCTCGCTCTCTTTTTGACGCTCTGGTATTTTTTCGGATTTAACTCCGCCCTGGGATTTCTGGCCGGAGCGTCAGCCTCCGCGGCGGCGGGCTGGCTCGGCATGATGACATCTGTGCTGGCGAACGTGCGGACGGCCGAGGCCGCGAAGTCCGGGCTCGCCCCGGCTTTTAAGCTCGCTTTCCGGGGCGGAGCGGTGACAGGATTTTTGGTGGTTTCCCTGGGCTTGTTGACGGTGACGGGATTCTGGATTTTAACCCGGGACGTTACCGCCCTCGTCGGGCTTGCCTTCGGAGGGTCTTTGATCTCGGTCTTCGCGCGCCTGGGCGGCGGGATTTACACCAAGGGGGCGGACGTGGGCGCGGATTTGGTGGGAAAAATGGAGCTCGGAATTCCTGAAGACGACCCCAGAAACCCGGCGGTCATCGCGGACAACGTCGGCGACAACGTCGGCGACTGCGCCGGC
>CAYRYI010000052.1:0-5063 GCA_964428455.1 uncultured Candidatus Saccharibacteria bacterium | reverse complement strand
GTACGGCGACGAGCTGTTCCGCCACGCGAGCATGCGGCTCTCCGACCGCGACCGCGCGCTGGAGCTGACGCAGGAATGCTTTATGAAGGTGTTTGAGTACGCGAAGAAGGGGGAGGAAATCCGCGAGTTGCGGCCGTTCCTCTACCGGACATTGCGGCACCTCATAATAGACGAGTACCGCCGCAAAAAGTCCGTGTCGCTGGAGGCTATGGCGGAGAAGGGTGATGACATGAACGTTGAAGACTTTTTGCCTTCCGACGACAGCAACAGTCTTGAGGCGGCGATAGAGCGGTTTGACGGCAAGCGCGCGATGGATGCATTGCAGACGCTTCCGGACGCCTACCGCGAGGTCATATCGTTGCGGTATGTCGACGGCCTGAGCCCGGGCGAGATAGGGGATATAGTAGGCGAGAGCGAGAACACGGTGAGCGTGCGGATACACCGGGGGTTGAAGAAGCTTAAGGAGATACTGCAATGAAAAAATTTCTGAACAATTTAAAACAAGAGGCGCAGCACATCCGCATGAGCGACGCGGAGAGGTCTGCTATGCGCACGCGGATTTTCGAAGGACAGTCCTTGAAGAGCCCTGAGCTAAGGACTGTCCTTGGTCGACGCAGTCCGTATGTTTTTATGTCGTATCACTTGCGCATGACCATGGCGGGGCTTTTGCTGTTTGTTATTGCCGGCACCGGGACGGTCTCGGCTGCCGCCGCGGGCGCGTTGCCGGGAGACCTGCTGTATCCGATAAAAGTTTCTGTAAATGAAAAGGTGGAGGTGGCGCTCGCGCCCACCCCTGCCGCCAAATCGGAAGTGCAAGTACGCCTTGCGGAGCGGAGGGTAGATGAGGCGCGCGAACTTTCGGTACGCGGCCGGCTTGATAAAAAGACCGCCAAAGCCCTCTCGGATAATTTTGACGAACATGCCGCGCAGGCGGTCGCGCTTGCGGAGCCGGACGGGCAGGCGGTTGAGCCGGCAGGCGTATCACTACAAGTGAAGATGCAGGTGCGTGAGCAGGAAAATTCCGCGCCGCGCGCCGCCTCGATGATGATACAAGTAGGGGCTGAGGCGACGACGTCGCCGGAGCAGTGGGAACAACCGGACAAAAAATCAGAGAAGCGCCGCGGTTCGCTGAGAGAATCGTTGCGCGCGAAAGGAGAGATTTTGCAGGAACTCAAAGACCGCGCACCGGAGACGGAACTACAAATCAGAGACTAAAAAAACCGCCCTAGGGCGGTTTTTTTATTTGCGGAGAGGGAGGGATTCGAACCCTCGATACAGGTTTGATCCTGTATAGCGGATTAGCAATCCACCGCTTTCAGCCGCTCAGCCACCTCTCCTGTCTGCTGTATCTTACGTGAGTTGCGGTATCTTATCAAATGCTTTATGTGATATGAATTCGAACGCTGGAGCAGACCCACTGCCGGCAAGCGGGGGAATGAGGTGGTGCCTAGACCAATCCTGCGCGATGGCGTAGGATTGGGTCGGAGGAGAAATCCCTTCCTCTCCGCAGATTACCAAGTTTGAACCAAATAAATCTGAGCTAGGCAACCTGTTGATAACCAGGCTGTTGCCGGAATCGTATTTGTGCTAATTTTATAGCAAGGATTCAATTTTATATGTCACGAAAAATCTCGATAGGTAACGTCAAAGTTGTTACAGAAGAAGATGTTAAGTTGAAAATTATTTCTCCTATACTTGTTGCACTTGGATATAGCGAGAGCATTGAAAATGAAATAGAGTATGAAAGGCGAATCCCTATTGGGCGAGGGAAATATGTATTTCCCGATATTGTTGTAAATATTGTTGGCGCAACGGCTTTTGTATTGGATGCAAAAGGTCCAGAAGAAAATCTAGATTTCTATAAGGATCAAGTGATGGCGTATGGGCTACTTTTGCGCGCAACGTACTCTGTTCTATGCAACGGCAAAGAACTACGGGTTTTTGATACAAAAACAGGAAAAACTGTTTGGTCAAAAGAGGTTACTGAAAAACCAGACTTTCTATCAAAGAAAGAATTGTCGGCCAAACGACACACTTCAATCGATTCTTTGACAGCCGAGCAGGAAGAACAGGCAAAGAAAACACTTTTGGTGTTTGAAGGTATTAAGGAATTTTCTACCATCCTCTATAGATGCGAATCAATAATTCGAGATCGGGACGGACTCACTGGGGCTGACGCCTTTGATGAATTGAGTATGATTCTTTTTACAAAAATGTACGAGGAGAGATTGGCGGGTCAAGAAAATCGCAAGAGTCGTTTTGGTATCGATGAACATACGGACGCACGATATATAAAAAAAGATTTATTTGAGCGGGGACGAGATGCAAATAAAGATATTTTTAATGGTGATGAATCTATAAAATTGAAAGATGAAAGTATTAAGGAAATCACTCAGTTAATTCAGGGCTATACACTTCAGGAAACAGAAGTTGATGTAAAGGGACGCGCATTTGAAATCTTCTTAGGAAGAACGTTTACAGGGAAACTCGGGCAATTCTTTACTCCTCGCACCATCGTTGATTTTATGGTTAGTTTCGTTAATCCGCAACGACTTTCTTCCGATAAAACCTCATATACTGTCATTGACCCGTCTTGCGGAAGCGGAGGCTTCTTAATCAGGGTGTTTATGCACGTTGCTAAACACATTCAAGAGACAGAAAAAGATAACAAGAAAAAACAAGGGCTACTTAATGTTCTCGCGCGTGATCAGATATATGGTGTTGATATTGATCCACGCCTTGTCCGTATAGCCAAAATGAATATGGTTCTCCATGGAGATGGACATGGGGGCATCTACCGTAACAGTGGACTTGAGGCCCATAGGCACGAAAAGTTAGCGGCGAAGAAATTTGACTTAGTAATTACCAATCCTCCATTCGGCAACAAAGATGAGGGGGTAATTTTAAAGCAGTTCGAATTGGGTGAGGAATACGCAAGAGGTACTCCTCCAGCACAGCTGCGAGAAATTTTGTTTGTAGAAGAATGTATAAAACTCTTAAAAGACGGGGGCGAATTAGCTATCTTACTCCCTGACGGGGTTCTCAATAATTCCTCGACAGACTACGTAAGGAACTATATTAAAAAACACACGATAATTCAGGCTGTCATAAGCCTTCCGGACCGGGCATTTAAAGCTGCGGGCGCAAATAGTAAAACGAGCATTCTGTTTCTGCGTAAAAGGAAATCTGACGGGGATAGGCAGGGTGCAGTATTTATGGCCGTTGCTGAAGAGGTGGGCTATGACCGTTCTACAAAAGAGGCAGAGCCGATTGCTCAAAATGATCTCCCTCTTATCTTGCGTTTGTATCGAGAATTCTTAACGACGCAACACCACCGCACCATCCAAGATGGTTTGGATGGCGTTCATATAATCGCGGAGGAGCCTGCATGCTTTATGATCGATTCTGATCTGCTTGAGAAACGCTTCGACGCAAGTTATTTTTATGCTAAATATGTTTTCAAGCTTGATGTTCCAAGCGTAAAGATAGCGGATATTGCTTATATTTCAGAAGATAGAATTAATCCAAATAACTCTCCGGAGCGTGTCTTTAAGTACATCCAATTCAGTCATGTTGAGAAGCGACTCGGAAATATTGTTTCTTGGGACGAACTTTCGGGAGAGGAGGTGCCAAGTCGCGGGAGACTTCTATTGCGTGAAGGGGATGTCATTGCTGCTACAGTAAAAGATAGTGAGGAAAATGTTGCAATAGTACCCCCTGCGCTTGATGGAGAAATCGCCTCAACTGGCTTCTTGGTTCTTCGTCCGAAGGAGGGCATGACACGCGAAGCTTTATACGTTCTCCTTCGACTAAAAACAACATTTAATCAGATTCGCTGGATGGTATCTGGCACGATTCAGCCAGCAATCAAAGACGAAGATTATATAGAGATTGTAGTCCCGAAGTTGGACCTAGCTACAATTAAAAACATAACTAAGAAGATTACTGAGGTTGAAAAAGCTCGACAGCAAATTAAATATGAACTCGATTCAATCGGAGAAATTCTTCTAAAGTAACTTTAGGGCGTAATTGAATAATCAACGGCATTTATACCTTTATCTGATTTAGGCCTCGGTACCTCAAACCATTGAGGATGTTGCTTGAACATGGCTCGTAATTCACTTATGCTTTTTTCAAGATCCTTGAATTTGAGCCACGTTTTTGGTTCAAAGTTCCGGCAATCGTCTCCGCCAAGGTGTTCGTGTTAGAATTATAGTGTTTAGTGGAATTTAATTAAAAAAGTCGCTACATGAATCTGAAATTTACAAACTTAGCGGTATTTATAATTTTTTTCGGAATTGCTTTAATTGAGGCGCTTCAAAAACAAAATTGGTTGGAGGCGGCGCTCTTTTTGGCTTTGGGCGTATTGTCGCTTTGGGCGGATATTAAAAAAGGTTAGATTTTTAATCGCCGGCAAATAATTGTCAGCGGGGGTCTCGTCACCACCGCGGAGAGTAGTTCGCGCTCAGTAGTCTTTATCCCGCAGGGCTTACTTTCGCTCGCTTAAATAATTTGCGCGCAAGATTCCCCAATACCCAGCCAAGTAGCGTACTGAGCACGATAGGCATAGATATACGTGGGATGATTTCAAATACTGCAATAAAATCTGATAGCTCAAACGTTTGCAGATTGAAAAAATCAGTTGAGAAAAGAGTTATGGCAATCTGTGCTATTAACACAAGTATAGCAACTGCGAAAATGTGTCTGCCACGGTATAGCTCTGTTCTGAACACACTAACTGCAAAACCAATAGCGCCACCCAAAATAGTTATTGCAGACACTATAAAGACGGCGCCTAGATATCCGAACGCAGACTCGGCACTAATTATGAGATTAGCAGGATTGAGTGCTCCCAATTTGAGAAGGCTAACTGCGATAACGGACCCGATCATCATGCATGCGTAGACAAAAAGAGCGTGGATAAATGCCCATTTCCATTGGATGTTCATATGTTCATTCTAACAAAATACTCGTCTTATTCAACTTTTATATATGCACAAAAATTGAGGCTACCCACCTCGTTATTTTTCGAAATGGTATAGTGGTTTTGTGTAGGAAACACT
>CAYRYI010000051.1:0-5109 GCA_964428455.1 uncultured Candidatus Saccharibacteria bacterium | reverse complement strand
AAATTTACAAACAGAACAACATCTCGGTGGGGGACGCGGTCAAGGCCGCGCTTTCGGCGTATAACTATATTTTGGGGATGCATCGGCGCAGTCCAGCTGAAGAAATTTCCGTTTAAAAAAATAGAGGAGCCCCGCGGGGGACTCCTACCTCTTGCTTCTGACAGATGTCGGGGTTATCGCTTGAAGGCATGGCGGATGCCGTTTGCCATGCGGCTTACCGCCCGTCTCCAATTGAACTGGCTTGATCGTTCCGAAATCAGGCTGGATGGCGATATCGGTATCGCTCCGGGGATCTCAACGCCGTAGAGCATGAGGCTGCCTAGCGGCATCTCGGAGATTTTCTCCTTCAACGCTACGCCGCCGATGTACTCCTCGCCTTCGAGCATGAAGGGTTCAAGCGCGATACCGCGGGATTCTCCGATCTCGCTGATGACTTCATCGATCTCCTTGAACGAGGGTCGCATCCATGACCGGGTGCGGTTCAACTCGCGTTGGATGGAGGGGAGGGAAATGAACTGATTCCTGGGCATCTGTTCCAGTATGGCAAGAACCAAATCTCGTAGCATAAGCGCCTCCTTGTCGGCTGGATTTGATGGAGAAGCACTCTTAGCTTAGAATTATACCAATATCACACTATGCCAAATATTGCAATCAACCCCGCACCGATGCCGAAGAGACTTACCTTAATAGTACCCGCGGTATCGCCTTCGGCTTACTCCTGCTTAATTTGCGGCTTTGGAGATTGCATAGGTGCGGGGCGAGCGGGTTTGGGTTGTAATTTCAAAATAACCTTATGACAAATATAGCTATCAATGGTTTTGGCAGGATTGGGCGGAGTTTTTTTCGAGCCGCTTTTGGCGATTCGGATTTTAATATCGTCGCGGTTAATGATTTAACCGACACCGCAACTCTCGCGTATCTTTTAAAATTTGACAGCGTTTACGGTCGTTATCAGAAAGATGTAAAAGTGGGAGATGAGGCGCTTATTGTTGACGGCAAGGAAATCAGGGTGCTTGCGGAAAAAGATCCGGCGAAGCTTCCCTGGGCTGATTTAAAAATTGACGTGGTTGTCGAATCGTCCGGCTTTTTCACGGATGGTGCCAAGGCCAAAGCGCATCTGGACGCCGGAGCCAAGCGCGTGGTGATTACAGCGCCTGCCACTGGAGACGTTGCAACGGTGCTTGTGGGAGTTAATGATAATCTTTTTAAAGGCGCCGGGCCGATTACCTGCAACGCTTCCTGCACAACCAACGCGACCGCGCCGGTGATGCAGATTTTGAAAGAAACATTGGGAATCAAAAAAGCCGGTATGTCCACGGTGCACGGCTATACTGCGACGCAAAAGCTGGTGGACGGGCCGGATGCCAAAGACGTGAGGCGCGGCCGCGCAGCCGCTGTCAACATCGTGCCTTCGACTACGGGCGCGGCAGAGGCGGTGACCCAATCCATTCCGGATCTGGAGGGAAAGTTCGGCGCAATTGCCATGCGCGTTCCGGTAATAACAGGTTCTTTGACGGATATTACGGCATTGGTGGGACGCCCGACAACGATTGAAGAAGTGAACGAAATTTTCAAGAAAGCCGCAAAAGAGGAACGCTGGGCGAAGACGTTTGCCGTAACCGAAGAGCCGCTGGTTTCAACCGATATTATCGGGGAGCCGTATGGGGCCATAGTTGACTTGTCTCTTACGCGCGTGATAGATAGTGATTTAGTGAAGGTCTTTGGCTGGTATGACAACGAGGCGGGATATACCGCAACGCTTGTCGAGCACGTGAGGCGCGTTACAGCTAGTCTATAACTCTTGCACAAGGAGGCGCGGATGAAAATTAGGAGTGGAGTGCAATCTGGAGGCGTTGAGCGCCGCGCGGCAAGACGTAACTACTATCTCATACTGCTGGCGCTTGGCGAGTGCGCCCCCGGACAGGGAATCGGCAGATGCGAGTGGGCCTGGCGTTTTGGAACGGATGTATTTGTCGTCCGTCGCGGCGAGGTGTCGAGTTCATCCCGCGGCTGGCTGGCGCTGATTCGTCTCAAGAGTCCTGGGCCATCGGAGTATCGCCTTGCCCGTCGTTGGCGGGTGGTATCGAGTCTGAATCTCTGGGCGCGCCTCGGCTTGTCCACCAGTTGCGAGCTCCGCAGCTGGTCTAATAGTTCGCCGATGAGCTACAAGGAATGGAACATTTGGGTTCGGGCTCTCCGCGCCCGTCGTCACGAGCGGCGAGAAGTCTCTAGCGGCTTCACATTGGCGGGTGTTACGGAGTAGGCTCCGGCGCCCGTCTTCTTTTTTGCCGAGCGGGGTTAATTCAGCTAAACTGGGATTTATGAAACAGTCCGAGCTTTTCGGGAAGACCCTGCGCGAGGCGCCTAAAGACGAGGTGGCAAAAAACGCCGTGCTTCTTACGCGTGCCGGTTTTATTCACAAATTGATGGCGGGAGCCTACCAATTTTTGCCGCTAGGCGTGCGGGTGCTCCAAAAAATCGAGCAGATTATCCGAGAGGAGATGGATCAGGCCGGCGGGCAGGAGATTCTGATGCCGGCTTTGCACCCCAAAGAAAATTGGGAAAAAACCGGCAGGTTCCATGATTTTGAGGCGCTATTCAAAGTTATCTCGCATTTTGATCAGGAGTTCGCCTTGGCGCCGACGCATGAGGAATCTGTCGTGCCGTTGGTCCAGCGAAGCTCGCTTTCGTATAAGGATCTGCCTTTCGGCATTTACCAAATCCAAACCAAATTTCGCGATGAGCCGCGCGCCAAATCAGGCCTCTTGCGTGGCCGCGAGTTTCGCATGAAGGATCTTTACAGTTTTCATACGGACGAAAAATCGCTCGACGAGTATTATGAAAAGATGGCCGTGGCCTACGAAAAAGTTTTTCAGCGCTGCGGGTTGAAAGCCATTCGCGTCAAGGCCTCCGGCGGGACATTCTCCAAGTTTTCCGATGAGTTTCAGGTGCTTTGTGATGCCGGCGAGGATACGATTTTTGTGGCGGATGACGGCGAGGCGATGAATCGCGAGATTATGCCGGAGATGGCGGGAGTCGCAGAGCCAAGGACAACCATAGAGCATGACGGCAAGCATTGGAGAGTGGAGCGAGCGGCCGAGGTCGGTAATATTTTCAAGTTAGGCACCAAGTACTCAAAACCGTTCGGGCTTACTTTTACGGACGAGCACGGTAAAGACAGCGACGTTATTATGGGATGCTACGGCATTGGGAGTTCCCGCATCATGGGGACGGTTGTCGAGGTCTCGCACGATGATAAAGGAATTATCTGGCCGGAAACCATCGCGCCGTACAAGTATCATATTGTTCCGGTGGCTTCAAAAGACGAATCGAAAATGCGGCAGATTCTTGATACCGCCTTAAAACTATACAACCAAGCGGCGGGGCGGGGCGGCGCGCTGATGGATGATCGCGCGGATGTTTCAGTCGGCGAAAAGTTCGCCGATGCCGATCTCATCGGGCTTCCTATCCGCATCGTGATTTCCGAAAAATCGCTCGCCGAGGGCGGCGTCGAAATCAAAAAGCGCCATGAAGAAAAAACGGAGATTGTTAGTCTCGCGGAGGCTCTCAACTCATGAGATTTTATTCTAAGCTTTTGATTTTTCTTGCGTTGTTCGCCCTTTCTTTTGCTGTGGCGCCGTCTTTTGCTCGCGCGGATCACTGCGGCGCGCCATTTCAGACGAACGGCGGATATTTTTTCGATGAGTTTGAGAGCGTGGAATATATCAACGGCCTTCTTGCCGTCCATTTCAAGCTGAAGACGCCTTATAACGACGGCCGGGCGTGGTACAGCGATATGGCGTTTTCTTCCGATGAGTGCGGCAATGGGTCAACCCAGTATCTGCGCAAACAGGTCGCGATTCCTGCGGGTGTCCGGTATTTCAGCTTTCGGTTCACTTCCCCGACGCATTTTGAGATTTGGGATGATGAAGCTGGCGCGCCAATCCCGCTTGCCGCTTGCATTGATTGCGCCCAGGATGTTCCGGCATTGCCCGGATATTATGAAATCAGTTTCTACGGTTTAATCGATGGCGGGGCAAGCACGTTTTCTTCGAGCGCGAATAGGATTAGCCAAAACGCTCCAGATCCGCCGGTGAGAGACAATACGCTCCCTGCGCCGCCGAATTGCCAGCCGTTTCAAGCAACAGGCTTCTTTTTTGATTCTTACGAGCGCGCAGAATACGTAAACGGCCTCCTAAATTATCATTTCCGTTTGCAGACTCCGTATAATGACGGCCGAGCTTGGATTTCGGCGCTTCGTTTACACGACGAGAATTGTTTGGAAATATGGCGCATCACTCCCGGGGGCGATTTTAACACCTCTCTGACTCCCTTTATCCGCTACTACAGCGTCCGCTTTTCCAGCCCTACGCATTACGATATCTGGAATGACGAAACAAACACCATGGAAATTTGCCCAGCCTGCTCCGTAGATATTCCGGCGCTGCTCCCCGGCCCGACAGTCTATAAATATGTTTCTTTCGCGGGGTTGGAAGAGCGCGGTTTCGGACGCTTCCTTAACGCCACGCCGTTTCCGATTGTTGAAGAGGTTGCTCCCGCATGCTGTTCCAACGTTGCGTTTCTGCCGGGACTTGAGGCAAGCAGGCTCTATAAAAAGCAGTTTTTTGAAAACCAGCTGTGGGAACCGAATCGGAACGCGGATGTGGAACAGTTATATCTTTCGAGCACAACTAGCGAGAGTTTGGACCCAGATATTTATACGAGGGATGTAATCGGCACGGCATACGGTCTCACAAATATCTACAGCTCTTTCACCGCATTCATGGATGACCTGAAAGCAAACGGCACCATTCATGATTGGGAAGCATTGCCTTACGACTGGCGGCTTGACCTCGATAATATTCTCGCAAGCGGAAGAAAAACTGGCGACAATATCTCCTATCTTGAGGCAACTTCGACTCCATTCATTCTCCAAGAACTCAGGCATCTTGCGGAAACTTCGGCAACAGGTAAAGTGACCATCATTACCCACTCAAACGGCGGACTTCTCGCAAAGTACCTGTTGAAAAAGTTGGAAGATGAAAGTGATCCGCTTCTTGGGAAAATAGACAAGTTCATCATGGTAGCCGCGCCGCAGTTGGGAACGCC
>CAYRYI010000050.1:0-5352 GCA_964428455.1 uncultured Candidatus Saccharibacteria bacterium | reverse complement strand
ACTAATTTTTACATTTTGCATTGTCATTTTACATTTTGAGATTTGCATTTTACATTTTCCTTTACCATGACGATTTTCTTACTCCCGGAATTTCCCCGCGGCTGGCAAGCTCCCTAAAGCAGATGCGGCAAAGACCGAACTGGCGCATGTAACCGTGTTTCCTGCCGCAGCGAAAACATCTTCCGACCTTGCGGCTGGAAAACTTGGGCTTCTTCTTGGCGCGTGCTATGACTGATGTTTTGGCCATATCGTCACATCAGCGAATAACGAATCAATATCGAATTTTCGAATTCGTTTATTCGCAGCAGATTCGTTATTCGTTGATACCAGGTCATAGTGTAACATACAGACATAATGGTCACTTCTGAATCGGAAAACCCATATGCCTTAGAAGCGCGATCCCCTCGGCCCGACTTTTTGCGGTGGTGACAATCGTCGCTTCCAAGCTGAAAATAAAGCGCACGTCCTCCCCGATCATTTCCGGAAAAACAATATGCTCTTTCACGCCGATCGTCAAGTTTCCTTTTTCATCGAAAGACGATTGCGGGATGCCCCTGAAATCGCGCGTCCGCGGGAGCGCCGCGCCCACTAGCCGATCAAGAAAGTCGTACATGCGCCTGCCTCGAAGCGTTGTTGAGTAACCGATGCCCATGCCCACGCGCGTCTTGAAAGAGGCAATCGCCTTTTTAGCTTTTCGTTCGACCGGTTTCTGCCCGGTGATCGCCATGAAACTCTTTTCGATTATTTCCAACTGCTTCGGATCACGAATGCGCCCGGTTCCTATGTTAACAACCACCTTACGCAGCCTCGGCGCGGCCAGAGCATTCGAAAAACCGAACTCCTTTTTTAGTTCCGGCAGCGCAACTTTTTGATACCGCTCGAGAATAGTCATCATAAAATTCTTACAACTCCGCCTTGCATTTCTTGCATACGCGCTTTTTCTCGCCGCCGACAATCAGGATGCCTACGCGCGTGGCGGTCTTGCAGGCGGGACAAACAATCATGGCCGCGGATACGGGAAAAAATGCCGGCATTTGTATAATCTCGCCGCGTTTGCCCTGGGTTTTGGGCCGAACATGTTTCTTTTTTAAATTAATGCCTTCAGACAAAATCCGGCCGGCTTTCACGTCCACGCGCAGAACCTTCGCGGTTTTGCCGCGGTCCTTGCCGGAGATAATCTTAATGGTGTCGCCCTTTTTTATTTTCATGCCCCTGCGATTCCAATATACGAATGCATGCTAATGATACTAATAGTTATAGCGTGATTCGTATAATTAGTATGAATTAGCATATTAGCATCGCACTACACCACTTCCGTCGCCAATGAAATAATCTTGGTAAACCCGCGATCGCGGAGTTCTCTAGCCACCGGCCCGAAAATACGCCCGCCCTTGGGCTCCAGCTCGTCCACAACTACCGCGGCATTCTCATCAAACCTGATATAGGAGCCGTCGGACCTGCGATAGGGATTTCGCTGCCTCACAATTACCGCGCGGACTATATCTTTCTTTTTTACGATTTTGCGCGGTTCGGCGATTTTGACCGAGGCAACAATAATATCACCGAGCTGGGCGTAACGCCGACGGGTCCCGCCGAGCACCTTAATTACCTGCAGGAGCTTCGCTCCGGAATTGTCGGCTACTTGCAGCATGGAACGCGTCTGAATCATAAGAAAATCAAAAATTAAATTTTGAATTTATTGCGCTTAAACCGTTTCGGTCTCCTCCGCCGTCCGACCCGCCCGAGTTAGAACTTGAGCCAGAATCCAACGTTTCTCTTTCGAGATAGGTTTGGTTTCGCGAATCAGGACAATATCACCCAGCCCCGCCTCATTTTTCTCATCATGCGCCTTGAAACGATGCGAAATTTTCATGTATTTCAAGTACTTCGGATGTTTTTTCAGCCGATCCACGCGGACCACGATAGTCTTTTGCATTTTATTCGACACCACAACGCCTTTCAGCACTCGCGGTTTTTTTGATGTTGCGCCGGACATAGTATTATTTATCCCTCATGGCGGTTAGAATTCTCGCGATATTGCGGCGGAGATGAAAAAGTTCTTTGGTGTTTTTAATCTTTTTCCGATCCACGCCGAAACGAAACTCCGCCGCGCGCTTTCTAAGACTTTCCGCAAGCTCTGCCAGCTCTTCTTTTGTTTTCTCGCGAAGTTCAGCGGCTTTCATAATGCTTGATGTTTGCTTGCGATAAAGCGCGTTTTCATGGGTAGTTTGTGCGCGGCTTTCCGCAGTGCGGCCTCGGCTATTTCTCTGGTAACGCCATCCATCTCGAAAAGTATCCGTCCGGGACGCACGGGAAATACATAAAACTCCACCGAGCCTTTCCCGCCGCCCATAGTTACTTCCGGCGGACGGCGCGTAATGGGTTTATCTGGGAATACACGGATCCACACCTTGCCGCCGCGCTGAATGTAATGCGTAATGGCGCGTCGCGCCGCTTCAATCTGGCGGGCGGTAATCCAGCGAGCCTCAAGTGCCTTTAAGCCGAAGCTTCCGTAAGCCAAGCTAGCCCCTCGGGTTTCGACCCCCGGGGAACGCCCCTTATGCCACTTTCTGTGTTTTACCTTTTTTGGCTGCAACATGTTAACTTATGCTCAAATGCAAAATGTAAAAATCAAAATGCAAAACTTCGGTATCCCTGCCTGCCAGCGGGCAGGACCTCGCCAAGCTTGGCTTGGCTATAGAAGATTTCAGAATTTCTTAATTTTGGATTTTGCATTGTCATTTTCAACTTTGATTTTTTAATTTTGAATCATCAAATGTTTCCCCTTTATATATCCAAACCTTGATCCCGATCACGCCATAGGTGGTGTAGGCTTCCTTCTGCGCATAATCAATATTGGCGCGAAGCGTCTGCAAAGGAATCCGCCCCTTTTTCAGCCATTCGTATCTCGCCATCTCCGAACCGTCGAGCCTGCCCGAAATCGCGATTTTCACTCCCTCGATGCCCTTTGCCTGAATCACCTTTTCGATCGTTTGCTTCAGCACGCGCCGGAAGGAAATGCGCTTCTCAAGCTCGTCTGCCACCATCTGCCCCACAATCGCCGCGTGCGTCTCCGGAGATTTTACATCTTCGACAGTGAGCTTCAGGTCGCGCTTTTCTAACTTGGCTCCTCTGGGAGCAATCTGGCGAAGTTTTTTTTGAATTTCCTGTTTTAGGCGTTCCGCTCCTTCACCGCCGCGGCCGATCAAAATCCCAGGTTTGGCCGTCCGGATAATAATGTTCATTGCGGTAGGCGAGCGCTCAATATCAATAGCATCAATGTGGGATTGGCGCAACTTTTTCGTTAGCCATTCGCGGACTAGCGTATCCTCGCGCAGATACTCCTGATATTTTTTTGCGTTAAACCATCTGGATTTCCAGGTAGTATTGATGCCTAAACGAAAAATGTATGGATGAACTCGGTGGGTCATATCTTTGCGATTTCAATATACGAATGCATGCTAATGATACTAATAGTTATAGCGTGATTCGTATGATTAGTATGAATTAGCATATTAGCATCGCATTATTCTACACCGCTTTTCGGTTAAATATGCGCCTCACAAAACCCGGCCCCGCAGATTTCGTTTTGGGGAGAACTTTGCGTTCCGCCGGACGTTCGGCTTCAAGCTTTGCTTGACTGGCTGCTTCTTTCATATCCTCGAGCGACGCTTCGCGAACAATCGGCGCCGCGGCCTTTTTGACTTTTCGGGCTTTTTGCGAACTGGGAATGAATTCATCAAGCACAATCGTTACATGCGACATGCGCTTTCTGATCGTAGCCGCGCGGCCGAACGCCCGCGCGCGAAAGCGCTTCATTACCGGACCGCTGTCGACGATCGCCAGCTTAACCCGTAAATTTTTTTCATCCAAATGGAAGTTATGCTTGGCGTTAGCCAAAGCAGAGCGCAGCAGTTTTTCAATCGGCAAGGAGGCGCGCTTTGGCAGGTGCCGGAGCTCTGTAAGCGCCTCTGCCGCGGGCAAGCCTTTCAGCATGCTCGCAACCAGGCGGACTTTTCGCGGCGCCATTCGGAGATGTTGTAATTTTGCGGTGACTTCCATAATGTCTTTTCTAGGCTACTTAGCTGCGGCAGTACTTGTCTTTGCAGTTTCCGCGGCTTTCATTTCAATTTCCTTTTGCATGCGTCCACCGTGCCGCGTGAATTTGCGCGTCGGCGCGAACTCGCCCAGGTGATGCCCAACCATGTCTTCTTTGATTGCCACCTCAACAAAATTCCTTCCGTTATGGACACCAAACCGATACCCCACCATCTCGGGCGTAATCGTCGAGGCGCGCGACCAGGTTTTGATAGTGGTCGTGTTCCCGGGTTTCGTGCGCGACATATGCTTTACAATGCTCGGGTGTACAAACGGACCCTTTTTGAGTGATCGTGGCATAGTGATTAATTTCCAATTTTCAAATCCCAATTTCCAAACAAATTCAAAATTCCAATATTCAAATTCCAAACACTAAGTTTTTGGATTTGATACTTTGGATTTATTTGTGATTTATTTTTTGTGATTTGGAATTTCGTCATATTACGAACGGCGTTTAAGGATCAATGAACTTGACCGTGCGTTTTTTCTGCGCGTTTTGACTCCGCGCGCAATCTTACCCCAAGGGGTCCTCGGCGCCGATCTCCCAAGCTGGGTTCTCCCCTCGCCGCCGCCGTGGGCGTGATCCCGGGGATTCATGGCGGTTCCGCGAACGCCGGGGCGCACTCCCATTTTGCGGTGCCGCCCGGCTTTGCCGATGGTCATCAAACCATGCTCCGGATTTGAGACTGCTCCGATCGACGCCATGCCAACCGACGGCACCAAGCGCACCTCGCCGGAGGGAAGCGTCAAAGTAGTGTAAGGTCCTTCCTGCGCCATGACAACAGCGCCTGTTCCAGCCGAACGAACAAGAACCGCGCCTCGGCCGCGCTCGAGCTCAATGTTGTAAACTATCGTGCCTACCGGAATCCTTGAAAGCTCCGTCCGGTTCCCAACCTCGATCGGCGCTTTCAACGAAGTAATCACCCCCTGCCCCGTCTTTAGCGCCTGCGATGCCAGAATGTAGCGCTTTTCGCCATCTCGGTACTGCAATAGAGCGATAAACCCAGACCGGTTGGGATCATATTCCACAGAAACAACCCGCGCCGGCACGTCGATTTTATCATAGATAAAATCCACCGCCCGAAAACTGCGCTTCACTCCGCCGCCTTTGTGGCGCGTGGTAATGCGGCCGTGGCTATTCCGCCCCGAACCGCGCCGAAAACCGGAGGTGAGCTTCTTCTCGGGTTCCTTTATTGTCAGCGCCGAGGCGTCGATGTATTCCATCTGCCGGCGCGCCGGGCTTGTGGGATTATA
>CAYRYI010000049.1:0-5420 GCA_964428455.1 uncultured Candidatus Saccharibacteria bacterium | reverse complement strand
TGGCAGCTGGAGATAGCGTGAACGATCATCCTCTGGCACGCGGGAGAGTCGATCGAAGCCGCAGAGAACGATGCGGGTGTTTGCCGGCAGATTCTGCCGAAACGATTTCCAGAACGTGAATCTTGGATCCGTCATCTGCTCTTCGTCGAGGTCGTAGATAACGTGCGTGGGCTCCTCGACGAGGAGGGTGGCGATGGCGTCTTCGTGCACGGCTGCGATAACTGTCGCCTCCGTGCCAAGATGAGCCGCTATCATCTTGAGCGCTTCCAGCATGGGCGAGCTACTGGCGACGAGAAGAATTTTCATGATTGGTCTCCTTTCACGATGAGTGAGTCAAGCGTCTCCGCCGCCCATCGCCAGTCCTTGGTTTCGGAAGTCGGTATCTTGAGGATAACCCACGTGTGCCAGAGATACTCGCAGTTGTGATGATTCACATTCGTGCAAATCACCACCGGGACATTCTCTTCACGCGCCTGCACCGCGATGGCGATGCCACAGGGCAGCTTGCTGTCCCGCCCCTCCCGTTCCGGGAAGTGCAGGTCCGTTATGACTCCCGCAAGATTCGCGCCGAGCGCAGCCCAGATAGTCTTCGCCTCGGTGTAAGTCCGCGCGAGCGCGGGTTTGAACCCGACTTCCGCGAGCGCCGCTTTTGCCTTCTCAATCTCCTCGGTCTTGTCTTCAACCAAGAGAACGAGTTTCGGCATTTGCTTTCTCCTTCGCTATATGTTTTTGAGTCAAGGTGCTGGGGCGGATAATTCCGCCCGCCGAAGTTTTCCAGATTCCCTGGAACTCTTCGGCAGGAGGTCGAGATTTGATTTCACTCGACCAGTGGGCAAGTTTGCCGTTTCTATGCTTGCCCTAGCCTGTTTCGGCTCGTCGCCGCCGAGCACCTAGCGCATCTAAGTGCTTGGTTTTTCGTCGGACACCGCAGGCTCCGACTACCCCACCTATGTCCCCGGTGGAGAGGGTAGGATGCCCCCGTCTCTAGATCCCGAAGGATCCTTTGATGGAGTCCGGCCAGCCCTTGCAATTGCTGCAGTCGCAGTAGGCTGTGTGGCCGTCCCGCCAGTAGGCTGTGCGGGCATCCCGCTCAGGCCAGGCGATGCCTGCTACCCGCGTCGTCGGCGCTGTCAGCTTCGGTGCTGACAGCGACCGATGGCTGCTTCGGCAGCCGCGGGAGCAGTACCGCCCTGCGCTGAGGCGACTCTCGGTAGCTCCGCACACTGGGCACGGAGCCGCGAGCAGTCTGACCATGGGCTTTCACCTCCTTTCATGGTCAAGTTGGGTCAAGGTGCTTCGAGCGGTCCCTCCGCTCATCTGAAGGGCCGTTATTTGTATTCGGCCCCTCGGGTGAGCGGGGGAGGTCCGCGGGCCTTCTCGTGCGGGGATTCTCCTGTGAGATTCCCCGCTGGCCTCGCGCCTCCCCTAGGGGTTGCCCCTCCGCGCCCAGTTCTCTAGGCCCGATCCAGGTAACCACCCCCTTTCAATGTTCTGCCAAGATTATATGGTATGAATTAATATTTTGTCATAAAATTATACAAAATATGTATTACCAGTATTATTAAGTATGATTTTTAGCCATTTATTAAGCTAATTTGATAAGTTAAATAGTTGTACTATACTAATACAAAGTATGATAAAAGAGGCAATTTTATCCGCTATCGGGCTTGATGAGAAATCTTCCAAGATTTATCTATCGCTTATCGAAACCGGCCCATCGCTGATTTCCAGCATCGCAAAACATGCCGGCTTACACAGGCCCGCGATTTATCAAAGCCTTCCCATCCTTCTCCGGCTAGGGTTGGTAACCGTGGCTACGAAAGGAAAACAAAAGTTATATATTGCGGAAGCGCCCGAAAAGCTTAGAAGTCTGCTAGGCCAGTTGACGAACGAGTTTGACAATTTAATCCCGGAATTGCACGCGGCCTATCACGCCAAGGAGAAAAAACCGCTGGTAAAGTTTCTTGAGGGCAAAGAGGCGATCACATTCGTGCTGGATGATCTCGTTACTTCGCTGAAAAAAGATGACGTATTTTACCGCTACAGCTCGGCAAAAGACGCAGCCAAGAGCGAAAAATACTTGCCGAGAGACTATCGCGCCATACGCGACCAAAAAAATCTGCAGCGCTTTGTTATTGCCAATGAAAACAGTATGGTTGACAAAAAACCGCGGCTGGAACGAGCGGTGAAATTTATCCCCAAGAACTATGGCTTATTCGACTACGATATTTCGCAAATGATTTATGGGGATAAAATCGCCTTCATCGACTACAATACGGAGACTGCATTTATCGTTGAAAATCCTATTTTGGCGGAATTTCAAAAAAAGATTTTTAAGCTTCTCTATGATAAGTTGCCTGATACCCCCTGGTCGTGAAAAAATGTAAGCGGTCGAAACTTAGCTTCATTTTCATCTCAAAAAATGCTACAATTCTTACGTTCAGAATGTATTTATCCTCTAGGCACTAGCTGCTAGTTCCTAGATTCTTGTTTTATGGTCATCACTTGGTACGGACAGTCGTGTTTTAAGATTCAATCAGGGGACTTGGTGGTTGTTACTGATCCCTTCAGTAAGGATGTCGGTTTGACGCCGCCGCGGTTCAAGGCGGATGTGATTGCCGTTACCCACGAGCACCATGATCACAACAATACCGACTCGATCCCCGAGGGCGCTTTCATCGTCCGCGGCCCGGGAGAGTATGAAATTAAGGGTATAGCCATTACCGGCATCCCGACGTTTCATGACGCCTCGCAAGGCAAGGAGCGCGGGCGAAATACTGTTTACGCGATTGAGATGGAAGAGATGCGCTTGGTGCATTTGGGAGACTTTGGCGAAGAAAAAATTCGGCCGGAAACTTTAGAGGCCCTTGGAGAGGTTGATATTCTCTTTTTGCCCGTCGGCGGAACATACACGATTGATGCTGAAACCGCCGCGGAAGTAGTATCTGCCATTGAGCCGAAGATTGTAATCCCGATGCACTACGCCATCCCCGGGCTTAAGGTTAAACTTGACGGAGTGGAGGCATTTTTGAAAGAGATGGGCGCGGCCAAAACCGCGGCCGAGGATCGGCTGACGCTTAAAAAAAAGGATCTGCCGGAAGATGAAAGCACGCGCGTTGTAGTATTGAAGACTGCGTAGAAGGATTTCTTATGTCCGCGCTTGCCGAGAAAAAAACCTTACTCGAGCGGATCCGTGAAAAGCCGGAGCCGACGCGCTGGGCAATTCTTATCGCGGTTACGATGGTTATTAGCGGGATTTTATTGGTCTTTTGGATTAAAAATCTTTCTAGCCAGCTCGCCTCGCTCTCTTCGCCAATTTCGCAAAGGCCCGGCGCAATTTCGCAAACTAAAACATCCGCGCCGTCTTCATTTATCGCGGCCATCCGCGGTGTGGCAAGTTCATTCAAGGCGATTCGTTCAGGCGAGGATCCGGAGGCTGTGGCGCAGAAGCTAAATGAATCAGTAAGCGCCGTGGCCCAGCCGCCGCTAAAAGAGCCGTCGGTTCTCAGTGTAATTTTTTCGGACATCAGTGAGGTGGTGCGTTATAATCTGGTGATGATCGGCGGAACCATCAAAGATTTGCCGAACATCCTAAGGGGAAAATTCTAAATCCCAAACTCAAAATCCTAAATAAATTCAAAATCTCAATAATCTAAACCAAAAACATTTCATTTTAGAATTTAGTCTGTTATGTCCGACATCGGCTACGTAAAAAACAGGGAGATCGTCGAGGAGATGGAAACATCCTACCTGGATTACGCCATGTCGGTGATTGTCGCGCGGGCGCTTCCTGATGTCAGGGATGGATTAAAACCGGTGCACAGGAGAATTTTATACGCCATGCATAAGCTTGGCCTTTCGCATCAGGCCAAGTATAGAAAATCGGCGCTGGTTGTCGGCGAGGTATTGGGCAAATACCATCCGCACGGCGATACCGCGGTTTACGACTCGATGGTGAGAATGGCGCAGGATTTTTCCATGAGGTATCCCTTGATTGACGGGCAGGGGAATTTCGGTTCGGTGGATGGGGATTCTGCGGCCGCTATGCGTTACACGGAGGCACGCATGGCCGAGATCTCGGCCATGATGCTGGCAGACATCGAAAAAGAAACCGTGCCTTTCATTGACAACTATGACGCGACCCAACAAGAACCCTCGGTGCTTCCCGCGGCCGTCCCCAATCTGCTTTTAAACGGGGCACTTGGGATCGCTGTCGGCATGACGACCTCCATCCCGCCGCATAACCTGGGCGAGGTGGCGGATGCTGTCGGCCATTTGATTGAGCATCCCAAGTCAACCACTGACGACCTCCTGGAATTCGTGAAAGGCCCCGACTTTCCTACGGGCGGCTTGATCTACAACGAAAAAGAAATCCGCGAGGCCTACGCCACCGGCAAGGGGTCGGTAGTGATGCGGGCGGTGGCCGAGATTGCCGAAAAGAAAAACGGATACCAGATTATCATCACCGAAATCCCCTATCAGGTGAACAAGGCCGAGCTGATCGAGAAAATCGCGGATATGGTCAAAGAAAAAAAGATCGAAGGTATCAGGGACCTTCGCGATGGGTCTGATCGCGAGGGACTGCGGATTGAGATTGATTTGAAAGCCGACAGCTATCCGCAAAAGGTGCTGAATAATCTTTTCAAGCACACGGATCTCGAAAAACGTTTTCATATCAATATGCTGGCGCTGGTGGACGGGATACAACCGCAGGTCCTGTCCCTAAAATCAATTTTGGAAGAATATCTGAAGCACCGCGTGGTGATCGTCACTAAGCGCACAGAGTTTGATTTAACGCGCGCCAAAGACCGCGCGCACATTCTTGAAGGACTTAAAAAAGCGCTGGACGCTATTGATCGCGTGATCGACACTATCAAGAAATCGCGGGATCGCGACGAGGCGCGGGAGAATTTAATCAAGAGATTCAGCCTTTCGGAGAAGCAAGCGGTGGCGATCTTGGAGATGCGCCTCCAGACCCTGGCGGGGCTGGAGCGGCAAAAGATCGAGGATGAATTAAAGGAAAAGCTGGCGCTGATTCGCGACCTCGAAGCCCTCTTGAAAGATCCGGCGAGAATCCGCGGCGTCATCAAGAAAGAATTGGCCGCCGCCAAAGATAAATTCGCCGGAGAGCGCAAAACCAAGGTGGTAAAGTCTGCCGTCAGGGAGTTTGCCGAGGAGGACTTGATTCCTGAAGAAGAGACTTTGGTTGTGGTCACGCGCGGCGGATACATCAAGCGCGTAAAACCCGAGAGTTATCGCGTCCAGAAGCGCGGAGGGAGAGGCCTTATCGGCATGGAAACCAAAGAAGAAGATGTGGTCGAGCATTTAGTCTCGGCGAATACTCACTCGGATCTTTTGTTTTTTACCTCGACCGGCAAGGTATTCCAAGTCAAAGCCTACGAAATTCCCGAAGCCTCGCG
>CAYRYI010000048.1:0-5469 GCA_964428455.1 uncultured Candidatus Saccharibacteria bacterium | reverse complement strand
CAATCGCTGGAAGAGTTGCCGATTAGGAAGATAGTAATTAGCGGCAACCTAAGTTTCCGTCCCAAGAAAGGATATATCGTCGCGCATTCTCCGAAAGACGCTCTCGCCATTGCGCCCGATGCGTTAGTATCGAGCGGCCCGACATTAAATAACTTTTTGCTGAAGAATGGCCTGGCCAAAAACATTATTCTTCACGAAGTTCCGGCTGCTATCAGAGAAGGCATCAGACCGTTCGATAAAGATGGAATTATGCTAACTCCTCTTGAGGGAGCTCCTGAACTTGCCGGAGTAAAAGTGTATGAATATAGCGTAGGCGCTAGGGACTCATTGCAAGGATAGTGCAAATTAAACTAATCTATTAAGCAGGGGTAAACTCGCGGAGCTTCATTCACGAGAATGAATAATAATTTCTATACGCAATCGCTGCCGGATGTTTTTGCAAAACTTCGCACCAGCAAGCGGGGCTTGAGCGCCGAGGAAGCCATCCGGAGGTTGGAGGAATACGGTCCGAACAAGCTGCCGGAAGCCAAGGCCGACAGTCTTGCGGTTATTTTTCTCCGCCAATTCCAAAGTCCGCTCATCTATATCCTCCTTGCCGCGAGTGCGGTTGTTTTTATAATGGGAGAAACCGTTGACGGCTCGATCATTCTTGCCGTTCTTCTTTTCAACGCGATTGTTGGGACAATACAAGAAGGCAAGGCGCAAAACACGCTGCTTGCGCTGAAAAGGTTCACGGAGACCCAAGCCACGGCGCTCCGCGACGGCAAGGAAATCATCACTTCAGATATTGAAATTGTCCCCGGCGATATCATCATTCTGCAAGAGGGCGAGAAGGTTCCGGCGGATGCGCGCATCACGCTCTCCCAAAATCTGAAAGTTGATGAGGCGGCTCTTACGGGCGAGTCGGAGCCGGTTCATAAGGTTGCCGACGCGCTGGATTCCGGCGCGAGCGTTGAGGAACAGCGGAATATGATCTTTAAGGGCACGCATATTGTCGCCGGAAACGGCAGGGCTGTCGTAACTGGAACGGCGCTGGATACCGCGATCGGCAAAATTGCGAAGGAAATCACGGCGATTGAATCGGAGATTCCCCTTAAGGCGAATATCCGTTACTTGTCGAGGCTCATTATTGCGGCTGTTGCCGCCATCAGCACGTTTCTTTTTCTCGTCGGCGTTTTTTCCGGGAAAACCGTGGTAGAAATGTTTGCCACCGTCGTGTCGCTTTCGGTTTCCATCATCCCCGAGGGGCTTCCGATCGTAATGACTCTAGTGCTGGCCTCCGGCGTCTGGCGGATGTCTAAGCGGAACGCCCTCGTTAAAAAACTCCAGGCGGTTGAAGCTCTGGGGCAGGCCAGAATCATTGCGGTGGATAAGACCGGAACGATCACCAAAAACGAAATGGTGATCCAGCGGGCTTATGTTGACGGAAAAACATTTGATATAGAGGGCGTCGGCTATGAGCCGAAGGGAGAAGTCTTTTTGAATAGGGCCGCAGTGGATGCCGCTAACCATCCCGAGCTTTTATTCATCGCCAAGTTAGCGGCGTTTTCTGCCAATGCTCGGGTGATGTTTTCTGAAGAGAGGAAGGAGTGGCGTATCAGCGGCGACCCGACCGAGGCCGCCCTCCTCGTGTTTTCCCAGAAGCTCGGTTTCCATAAGGACGAGCTTATTTACGAGTCGCCAATTGTTGCGGAAATCCCATTCGACTATCGGCTCAAATATCATGCGACCGCGTATCGAGAAGACAACCGCCCGTTTCTCTCTGTCATCGGCGCGCCCGAGGCGATTCTTGAACTTTCCGATAAGGTCTGGCGCGAAGGGAAGGAACTCCCGCTGTCGAAGCAAGAACGGGAAGAACTCGAATCAATATTCCTTTCCCTGTCTCGAGAAGGACTGCGCGTTGTGGCGGTGGCCCAGCGCCGCATGTCTTCCGAAACGCTTAAACCGGAGAGCGTTGACGGTTTGGTATTTGTTGGGTTCTTGGGGATGAAAGACGCACTGCGTCCGGAAGCGGCGGGCGCGGTCAAGAACGCCGCATCGGCGGGTATGCGCGTCGTAATGATTACGGGAGACCATAAGGTTACCGCCGAAGCTATTGCGCGGGACGCAGGAATTTTCCGGGATGGCGACCTTATTCTTACCGGGCGGGACATTGATGCTTTGACGGAAAAAGAGCTTTCAGAAAAATTGGGGTCAGTCTTGGTGTTTGCGCGGGTAACGCCGGAGCATAAGCTTCGCATCATTCAGGCGTATAAGGCGCGAGGAGAGATCGTGGCTATGACGGGAGACGGAGTAAATGACGCGCCCTCGCTCGTGGCAGCCGATCTTGGTGTCGCCATGGGGAAAATTGGCACCGAGGTTGCCAAAGAGGCCTCGGATATCGTGCTACTTGACGACAATTTCGGAAGCATTATTTCTGCGGTGGAAGAGGGACGAGGGATTTATAAAACCATCAAGAAGGTAATTCTGTATCTTTTTTCTACAAGCATGGGCGAGGTGTTTGCGATTGCTGGAGCTCTTTTTATGGGTATTCCTCTCCCGCTTCTTCCCGCGCAGATTATCTGGCTTAACTTCGTGACGGACGGTTTTCTTGACGTGGCGCTCGCCATGGAGCCGAAGGAAAAAGGGCTTCTTTCCGGAAGTTTCGAGCGGCCGAAAAAATATCTGATTGATAAATTGATGGCCTACCGCATGATTATTATGGCCGTTCCGATGGCCGTTGGGGCTCTTTACCTTTTCAGCCGGTATTACGAAACCGACATGGCAAAAGCTTGGACGATGGCGCTCACCGTACTTGCTGTTTTCCAATGGTTCAACGCTTGGAACTGCCGCTCGGAGGATAAATCAATTTTTAAAACAAATCCGTTTTCGAATAAATTTCTTGTCGGGGCAACGTTTATTATCATCGTGCTCCAGATATTCGCCGTATACCATCCGGTAATGCAAAGAATTCTCCGGACCGTGCCGCTGGCATTATCCGAATGGCTCGTGATTATCGCAATAGCCGCATCCATCGTGATAGTTGAAGAAACAAGGAAGTTTTTCTACCGCAGGTAGTTTAGAGCGGAGCTTCGTAAACCCCGTTACCACGGCCTTCCCTGCCTGCCGGCAGGCAGGCGCCCGTGGCTTTCTGGTAACGGGGTAAAATTGCATTGGCGAGTCGGGCGATAAGGAGTAGAGTATCAGATACCGGTTTTTCATATGCGTTTTATACTCATTTCGATTTTTACGGTGTTTTTTGCCGTGGGGGCGCTGGTGATTTTGGTGAGCCGGACAGTCGTGCCGCCAATGGTGGAGGCCGAAAAGCGCGAGCTCGTAGGTATTTTGCCGCTTATGCGAAGCGCCGTGAAATTGGTGCTCGCCAGCCCCGCGCCGGATGCTGGGCTTCAGAAAATCAAGAATCTTTCGGGACTTGATGTGACCATCGTTAGCACCGCCGGCGTTATTCGCCAAACGACGCTTGAGGGCGGGAGGCTCCGCGGCAGCAAGCTTTCGGTCGGCGAGAGGAGCGCCACGGTTTTTGAAATGGTTTCCGTTGCAGCGGCGCCGTCATTCATTGTCTCAACGCCGCTGGCGTTGGACTTTTCTCCGCTCGGAGAATCCGATGTGCGCGAATTTCAGCTGGTGATTTCAAAACCCGACAAGCTGATCGGCAGGTTTTTCGACGAGCTTTTCACTAACGTGGTGCTTGTTGGATTGTTGGGCATTGCCGTCTCGATTCCTATTGGTCTTTATCAGCGCAGGCGATTAAAACCGGCGCGTTTTAATCTCGCCCCGATTTCGGATGCGCTCTCGGCTATCGCGAAGAAGGACTTCAGCTATCGCATGCGCGAGAATGTCGGTGATGATTCATTCCGGCGGGCGCAGTCCGCATTCAACCGTTATATGGAAGAGATGTCGCAAGAATCCGCGCGGCTCTCGCAGGCGGCGCGGGGAACCGTGCCGCCAACAGCGCCGGAGCATCCGGCCAAGACCCCTGTCGGCGCGGCGGAAATAGCTTTTCAGGCGGCGCTCGGTTCCATAGAAGAGGGGATTGTGATTGTTGAGCAGTCCGGTAAGATCACGGCGTTTAACCGCAAGATGGAAGAGCTGACAGGAATGGACGCGGATGTCGTTGTCCGTAAATCGCTTACCAATGTTTTGGCGTTTGTGCATAAGAACGGAGAGGAGGTTACGGGGATCATCCCCAGAATTCTGTCCACCGGCATCTCCGAAGTGTTCCCGGAGGATTTGATGCTCCGCCGGCGCGACGGGGCATTTGTGCCGGTGGCGGTGAAGACCGTGGCCATACGCAAGGATCTCCGCGGCGCGGTAACGCATCTTGTAGTGGTGGTGAACGCCAAAGCGGCGCCAAGCGCCAAGCCGGTTGTGATTGAAAAGAAACTGCGTTCGAAGATTATCGAGGATGCGCAAGCGGAGGCAAAGAGACAAAGCCATTTCCCGCCAGCGGACATTGCGGCGCCGTCGGTGCGTCCGGCGGACCAAGTTATATCAAAAACCGCCGCCGCGGCCCGCGTACCCGAAGCAACGCATAAGGACTTGGAGCAGTTGCCCATGGCAGTATCGGCTAAATTGCCCGCTGTCGTTTCAGAAAAACCGGCAGCCGCGGCGGGGGATGCTTCTCACGCGGCGCCGCAAAAATATGAAGAGGATTCCGAGGACTACGGCGCCCCGCCGCCCAACTTGCCGACTTAAGACAATAAGGTCGGGTTCAAACTTGCGGACGCGCCGTGCTTTCATTTATAATGCGGAAGCTTAATAACTAATTCCTAAAATACTATGGTAAAAGTTGGACAATCTGCTCCCGAATTCACGCTTCAGGGAGTGTTAAACGGAAAAGTTTCAAATTATTCGCTCGCCAAGCAAAAAAGCAAATGGACGGTGATATTTTTCTATCCCCTGGATTTCACTTTTGTCTGCCCGACGGAAATTCACGGCTTTAACAAGCACTTCGACGAGTTCAAGAAGCTGAAGGCCGATGTTTGGGGAGTCTCGGTGGATTCGGTGCATTCGCACCGCGCCTGGATCGAACGCGAGTTTAAATCTCTAAAATTTCCGTTGCTTGCCGATTTCAACAAAGAGGTGACGAAAGAGTACGAGATAGACATTGAAGAAGCCGAGGGCACGGTGGCTCTTCGCGGCACGTTTATCGTTGACCCGGAAGGCGTGCTTCGTTACGTCGTAGTGTCTGATAACAATGTCGGGCGCAGCGTGGAAGAGACAGTTCGTGTTTTGCAAGCGCTCCAAACCGGCAAACTCTGCCCCATCGAATGGGAGCCGGGAGAGAAGACGCTCAACTAGTCCGCTTTTCTTCACGCCTCTATTTTTATTGCTCGCTCTTAGCGAGCGTCCAGTGATCCCACCGCCAGCCCCGCCTGCCATCTGCCTGTCACCCGAACTTAAGAAATTACCGGTAACATATTTTATCTCCCATACTGCTTAAGAAACTCGAGAGAAAGGCTTATGGCG
>CAYRYI010000047.1:0-5547 GCA_964428455.1 uncultured Candidatus Saccharibacteria bacterium | reverse complement strand
CACTCGAGCTGGGTGTAGTCTTGCAGGTGCTCGCGGTCAATCCCCTCATTTCTGAATATCCGCCCGATCTCAAAAACTTTTTCGTATCCGCCGACGATCAAGCGTTTCAATGGCAACTCCAAAGAAATTCGAAGATATAAATCGATATGGAGCGCATTCAAATGCGTGGCAAACGGCTCCGCATCCGCCCCGCCCGGAATTTGCTCAAGAACTGGTGTCTCAACCTCAAGGAAGTTTTCTGAAAGCATGAACTCGCGCGCCGCCTGCCAGAACTTAGACTTCTTAATGAAAATCTCTCGCTCCTCGGCGCTCATCAACAAATCGAGGTATCGCCGCCGCAAGCGTTCTTCAATATCCACCAAACCGTGCCATTTCTCCGGCAGAGGCCGCAGAGATTTGGCGAGCACCGAGATCCCCGCCGCTTCGATAGTTTTTTCGCCGCGCTTGGTGGTAAACGCTTTGCCGGAAAGTTCGATAATGTCTCCGACATCGAGCCGCGCAACAACTGTTCCGTATGTCTCTCCAAGAACGTCCTGTTTGAAAAGCGCCTGCATTGTCCCAGAGGCGTCTGCAATATCGGCGAATGTCGCCCCGCCATGTTCGCGCAGGGCCATCAGGCGTCCGGCAATCGAGACCGCCCCCGCTCCCGATTCATGCGCGGCAAAGTCAGCGATAATCTCGCCGATCTTAAAAGTCCGGCGGGACTCGGCCGGATAGGGATTTACGCCTTCCTTTTTTAAATCGGCAACCTTTTTCAGGCGCTCGGCGCGAATGTCTTCCAGCGGCATTATAGATCTATTCTAGGAGATCGCGCCTAATGGGTCAAAATAGTGCGGCTTACGATACTCCGCTAGCTTATGGCGCGAATGACGAATTCCTGCGTGCCGCCGGGCGTGCGAACGCTAACGCTGTCGCCGATCTTTTTGCCGAGAAAAGCCTTGCCAAGCGGCGACTCATTGGAAATCTTGCCTCCAGCCGGATCGGCTTCTTCGGAACCGACGATTTTGTAAGACAAGCGCCCGGCGCCGTTGCCGTCAACTTCTACCGTTGAACCGATGTCCACGATATCCGTGCGATAATTTCCCGAAATCAGCACCGCGTCACGGATGATATCTTCGAGTTCGGCAACCCGTGCCTCATTCTGCGATTGGGCGTCCTTGGCTTCTTGATATTCCGCGTTCTCTGACAAATCGCCCAGAGCCTTGGCCGCCTCGATACGCTCGGCGATGGATTTGCGAGTTGCGGTCTTCAGATCATTCAGCTCCTGCTTTAATTTTTCGAGTCCCTCGGGAGATAGATATTGTGACATAAACTAAGGTAAGAAACCTTCCGCGGCGCAAAAATTATTTTCTACAGCGCGGCTGGGCATTTATCCGCTCAAATAATTTAATTCCTCGCAACATTTTTCGCTTTATGATGTGAGACAAGCAACGTGCTACACAGTATAACGTTGGGTGAATCCGCGTCAAACTTTCTATCCACAAGCGGGCGCGGCCTCATTAAGCCGCAAAAATTATGGCAGCGCCGCCCTTTGGGGCTGAGCGATAAGTTGTCTTTGCTTCCCCTCGGTAAAATACCAATACAAGATATCGCGCGTAACGGGCGTGGCGATCGCCGTATTGTATTCGACGTCCTCCGCCACCACAACCACCACCAGCTCCGGGTCTTTGTAGGGAGCAAACGCCGTGAACCATCCGTGGGCATTCTTTTGAAACCCGGTCTGGGCGGTTCCGGTTTTGCCCGCTACCTCCACTACAAAATCGGAAAAATAGCTCCTAGCCGTGCCATCGGCAGCGACCAAGCGCATGCCCTCCCGCACGACATTGATTGATTCGGCGTCCGCCAAGTTGGTCTGGATAGCTTGGGGTTCGATTTTTTTAACCAGGTCCCCGTTATCGTCCAAAATCGCACTGACCACGCGCGGCCTCCAGAGTGTCCCGCCGTTCGCGACAACCGCGGTCATCATCGCAATTTGAAGAGGTGTGGCCTGAAACGCCCCCTGCCCAATCGAGGTCTGGTATGTGTCGCCGATACGCCAAATCGGGTCCCGAGGCCTGGTCTTGCTAATCGTATCGGGCCCGGGCACAAGCCCCGCCGCCTCGCCGGGCAAGTCAACCCCCAGCTCTGCCCCGAAGCCGAATTTTTTCATGTATTCTCCGAGCCTCGCAATGCCCAATCCTTTGATATCCTTATATCCGCCGCCAACGATATAAAAGTAAACATTGGCCGACCATTGCAGGGCAGAGCGCATATCAACCCAGCCATGTTCCTTCCAATCAAGAAACACCGTCTCCTCGCCGGGGCGATAAGGATTGGGGACGGAGATCGACCCCGAGTCGTAAATCTTTCGCGATGGATCGATGATATTCTCCTCCAGCGCCGCTACCGCCACCATGGGTTTTATCACCGACCCCGACGGGTAAACGCCGCCGATAACGCGGTTAAAAAGCGGCTTGGCCGGCGAAAGAAAAATGCGCTCGAAGGCCGACTGCGACAGGCGCTGGCGAAAACGGTTGGGATCAAAGCTTGGTAACGACACCAAAGCTCGCACCGCGCCGTCCCGCGGGTCAATCGCCACCGCGCTCCCCGCGACCTTCCCGTGAGCTTCAAGCTCCCGCGACAGCGCCTCGTAAGCCGCGCGCTGCAGCCCCGCGTCAATATTTAGAACCAAACTATTTCCTATCTTTGCTTTCTTCTGCGGAAGCTCACCTAACGCAACCCCGCTCGAGTTGACTTCAATCAGTTGTTCGCCGGGTGCGCCGCGAAGCTCCTCCTCATAGAAAAGCTCAACTCCGCTCTTCCCGGCGATATCCCCCAAACCGTATCCCTTTCCTTCTTCAATTTTTGATTTATCCACCTGCCCGACATAACCGACAATGTGCGCGAACGCTTCTCCGGGATATTCGCGGAGTTCGCGTGTTCGCACAAAGGCGCCGCTAAAATCTTTCGGCCGCGACTGGATCAGAAGCACCTGCTCGCGCGAAATATCCGAGGCAACGACTATCTCCGCTGGCAATAGGCCGTCGGGAAGCTCCGTGTCAAAACCGGTCACGCGCAAATCTTCCGCGGATATTTTTAAAAGCGCTTTTAAGGCCTCAGCTAGCGCCTGGCGCGCCTCGGACGTTTCCGGCAGTTCGTTCCGTTTTAGCACTACTTCGAAACTCGGCGTGTTTTTCACGATCGGCTCATTATAGGCGTCATAAACCAGACCCCGCGGGGCCGGCAAAGAAATGGTAAAAAAACGATTATCTCTGGCGCGGGCCGCGAACTCTCCGCCCTTAACAAGCTGCAGGAATCCGGCGCGAAAAACCAAAGCCGCAATGCCGAGCGCCACCGCGGCGGACGCAATGATAAAGGGATATTTCCCCAGCGCCGATTCAATCCGCCCCTCCATCTGATCCGCATTAAAATCCTCCGGATTCAAAGCATCCATTAAAATATCCTCGGGTTCCACCTCGTGCCCCGGAAATGAATTTTTGAAAAAGAGACCGCGTTTATTAAACCACATAGAATTCACCGTGCGGACTTTGCCGCCGATAGCCTAACCAAAAAAACGCCGCGGAAACAAAGGCCAAGAAACCAGCCGCGGCGAAAACGCGCGGCAAGAGATAAATCATGGACGCAGTCTCCTGCCCCGCGGCAAACCAAGACGCGGCGGCTAAGCTTGAAATTCCCAAAAAGATCCCGCCGCCGACAAGTACCGCATCGCCCCAGAAGTAGCGGCGCGAAAGAAACCTTTTGGCGGCAAAACCAAAAAACGCCAGCCCCGCGAAAATCGCGAGGTGTACCCCGAAGGGCAAGGCGCTATAGGCATCAAATAGAACTCCGATCGCCCCGCCGACCCAAAGAGCGCGCGGCAACGGCGACTCAATAATGAACATAAGATACAGAAACACCACGAGACCAAACCCCAAAAACGGCAAAGGAAACGCGCCGGAAAGAAAACCAAGCGCCGACAGAATTAAAAAGATAAAAAGTCTAAAAGGAGAAATCATATTAAGAGGTCATCTAAAGACATTTAACGCTTGCCGAGAAGCACCAGCACTCGGTCAAGAAATAAAATCTCTACGGGCGACTTGACGCGAATATCTTGGAACGAACCGGCGGCGCTCTCTCCGGCTGCTGCCACCGTGCCCACCGCGATACCGGCCGGAATATTGTCGTTTAAACCAGCCGTCACCACCGCGTCCCCGATCGCGATTGGCGCGTCCGCCGGAACAAGCGAAATGACATATTCGCCGCTGTTGTCGCCGCGGAGCGCTGCGTTGACGTTCGCGGGCAAAATGGAAACTGTCAAGTGCTCCGAAGCGCTGGAGAGCAGCCGGACGGTCGAAGTCTCGGAGGAAACGGTGCGCACCACGCCGACGAGCGCCCCCTCTGGCGAAAGCACGGCCGATCTTTCGCTAACCCCGGCGGCCGATCCGCGATTAATGATCAGGTATTCTTCTCGGCCTTCGCTAAAAGCGCCGATGATATCGGCATCGGATAGGGCTTGCTGGGTTTCTTCCTGCAGCTTAAGCGCGCGGCGCAGGGTTTCATTTTCTTTTTGGAGCCGCAAAAACTCCGCTTTATCGATTAAGAGCCGCGCGTTAATCTCCTTAAGCTCGCTATTTTCGCGAAAAGCCGCCGTGCGTTCATACAAACGCGCGCCTAATCGGTTCCAGCTTTTACCCAACTCATAGAGCGGACTGATTGCCCAAGAGGTCAAACGGTTTACGGCCGTCCGCGCGCCGAGCTCCGCCGGATTATAAAAAAGCAGGACGACTGCCAAAGCTAAAAACAAAATCGCGCTTAACCACCAAATGCTTACCCGCGGAGAACGTTTTGGCATGAAGAATGTCTTAATTTAAAAAATAGAATGCCTCGCCTGCTTGCATCCTAATAAGAACAGCGAAGTCCCGTTAAAAACCCTAGGCCGGCGCCGGAACTTTTTCGTAGCGCGTCGAGACCAGGACATTACGAAGAGCATCGAGATCTTCGAGTATCACGCCTGTTCCCCGCACCACCGCAGACATCGGATCCTCGGCGATGCGCGTCGGAATCCGCGTCTCGCTGGCAACCAGCTTATCAAGCCCGCGCAGTAGCGATCCGCCGCCAACGAGCGTAATTCCATGATGCATGATATCGGCCACCAACTCCGGCGGCGTTTCCTCCACCGCGGCTTTCACGGCATTCACAATCGCCTGGATTGAATGCTTCGTTGCTCGCCGAATGTCGCTGTCGTCCACCACTACCTCTTTGGGGAGCCCCGAAATCACGTCGCGCCCGCGCATGGTGGCCTCCAAGGGCTGCGAAAGCTCAACCGCCGACCCGATCGCGATCTTGATGTTTTCCGCGGTGCGCTCGCCTAGCACCAGCTTATATTCTTCGCGGGCGAAGCGGATAATATCCTCATTCAGCTTATCCCCCGCAATTCTAAGATTCTTCGACGTTACGATCCCGCCAAGCGAAATCACGGCGATATCCGTCGTCCCTCCGCCGATGTCCACCACCACCGATCCCACCGCCTCCTGCACCGGCATGCGAACCCCAATGGCCGCCGCCATC
>CAYRYI010000046.1:0-5869 GCA_964428455.1 uncultured Candidatus Saccharibacteria bacterium | reverse complement strand
GAACGGAATTTTTACCCCGTAGCGAGCTTGCTCTGCTTCGGGGCTGTCCTCGTCCAGCCCTTTCGCAGAAAGAGCTGGGCTCGGATTGGGCGGGCGGGCAAAAATTTCCTCCTCCAAATTTTCTTCCCCTTTTTGTTAGTTCGCTCCTAGAAACCTAGCTGAAAAACCTGAAAAACTGAAAACCCCTAAAAAAGGATTCAGTAGCGTACTGGAAAAATTTTATATTGCTAATTCTTGATATCTGGTATTCATCGCCCAAACGACCGCGCCCATAAGAAAAATACATACACATACATCCCTCATCGCCACCTACTGTATGCAATCGATAAATATTCCTATCTACAAACGTTGAAAAAATTACGGCAAACAAAATAAATCCAATAAAAAAAATCTTTTTGTTCAGACCAAATTTTTCCGATTGCCAGCTACTCAGGAAAAGAGATAAGAAAACTATAAACACCAAAGGAAGTGCCCATCCAATAAAAAAGAATACTAGTCCACCAAGTGGTCCGGAAATGTCATGCAATAGAAAATAATAAAGAGAAATCGAACCGAGTGCTAGATATAGATTCTTCTTTGAGATATCCATATAAAGAATTGCGATTTGTTATTAAATTAATTATACCATGTGCGGAGGCGGAAGCTCCGCCTTGGTGGGATTGCTGTTTATTGCCAATTCGCTATCACTCTTGGACAAACAGGGAAGATTGGTTCGACAAGTTCACCACAGATCGAACCTCGAAGGGCTTGCGCCCTTAACGCATTAGTCCCGCAAAGAAAGCGGAGAGGGTGGGATTTGAACCCACGCGGGACTTTTTAGATCCCCGCGGTTTAGCAAACCGCTCCGTTTAGCCACTCCGGCACCTCTCCGCTCTCCCGACGGGATTGCGATTTGTGTCTAAAAATTCTGCACCCGTTTGAATTTTTAGACAAATCGGGAACAGCCGCGCCCCATTCGGCCACCCTGCCTACCGGCAGGCAGGTCTGGCACGCCTCCAAAATGCTGAAATTGTAAATTGGCGGAGGGTGCAGGACTCGAACCTGCAAGCCCCTTGCGGAGCCCCAGTTTTCAAGACTGGTGCCTTACCATTCGGCGCAACCCTCCATTTATTTTTGCCAAACTTCTTTCTAAATAGTGCTTCTCATAATGGCAGTTTGGGCAAATGAGCTCTAAATTTTCTAAGCTGTTGTTGCTTCTATTTCGATCTTTGTGGTGGACTTGCAGTATCTCAGACTTATCATAATCACATTTTTCGCAGAATTTTCCTCGCTCTTTTATTAACCGAATTTTTAGAGCTTTTTCTGATACAACCTTATCCTGTGGTCTACCGATCTTGTACCGGATACCAAATCTATGCTTATTTGCGCAACTCCTACTACAAGTCTTTTTATTGAGTCCGGCTAAAATTGGTTGCCCGCATACAACGCACGGTATTTCTCTTCTACATGAGAGACCATAGCAGATGGTACTGCAAAAAGCACGACCTTTGCTCTTTTGTAACTCTATGGGTCTTCGATAGATAGGCTTATCGCAAATATTGCACCTTGTGTTGGGTTTTCTATGATATCGCTCGGCCACTAATCCAGTATACCATAAAAACGGTCTAAGGTTAGCGTGCGGCGGTAAAGGCCCAAACCTGTTTTGCGCCGGCTGCTTTTAAAACTTTAGCGGCCTCTTCCAGCGTGGCGCCGGTGGTGGCAACGTCATCAATTAAAATTAAGGTGCTTTCGGCGGGCGGGGGCGCCTCGACTCCATAAACGCCCTCGGCGTTTTTGACGCGCTCTTCGCGGCGGTGCATCTCTGTTTGGCGTTGGCGATAAACTTTGCGGGTCAAAATATTCATCTGAACCGCGAGTCCCAGTTTTTCGCCGATGGCTCTCGCAATCAGCTCCGCCTGATTAAACCCGCGTTCGCGGAGGCGCTTCGGATGCAGGGGGATGGGAACGAGGATCGAGTTTGGCGGCGGAGATATTCGGTACGTACAGAGGGAGCTGATGATGTATTCGCCAAGCGCCTCCGCGATCTCCTTGGCTCCGTGATATTTGTAGTTATGTATTAATTCTCGCAGGGTAGCGTCATGGAAGGAGAGAGGGGCGAGAAACCGGCGAATGGCCGTTTCGGGCCTGCAGTTTTGGCAAATGGTCCCGTCGGGCGACCGTTTCTCGCAAACGAAGCAAGCGGGCGGAATCGTACGTATGGCATCCTTGCAGTTTTCGCAAAGAAATACACCCTCTTTTTGACAGCCGGCGCAGTGCTTGGGAAAGAGTATATCGAGCGCGAAGCTAAAAAAGGCTTTTAACATAGGTTTTAGTATAACACCATTATTCTCTCGAGGCCCCGAGGGCGCGATTACTGTTTCGGAATAGGCTTTAGCCTCCAGGCTTGTTATAATGTTTAGAGTGACGCAACCGCACCGCGATGGATTTTGAATTTCTGAAAAAATTATCGCTTCCGTCTTTCCCTAATTTTCTTCTCGGCGGGAGGCGGAGCTTTGTGGGTATTGACATTGGCTTTTCATCAGTCAAGGTTGTACAATTACGCAAGGAATCAGAGCGCGCGATCCTTGAAACATACGGCGAGCTGCGCACAGCTCCCTATCTGAAGAATGTTGACGGAAGCGGCATCGGCAGCGGGTTTTTACGTTTCCGCGACTCCGACATCATTGAGATGCTGGTAGATATCTTGCGCGAGGCGAATGTAACAGCCAACCAAGCGGTCTTTGCCGTTCCCTCGATCTCCTCTTTCATTACGATGGTGGAACTGCCGACAGGCGATCGCGACGAGGTGGCTCGGGCGGTTCCCTTCGAGGCCCGGCGCTACATTCCCATCCCGATCTCGGAGGTGTCGCTTGATTGGCAGATTATAGATGAAGGCGATGCCGCGGAAACCGGGGCTCTCGCCAAGACCAAGGCGATTCTGGTGGCGGTCCCGAAGGATGTGATAGGGAAGTTCGAGCGCGTAGCCAAAGGCGCGAATCTCACGCTCGCGGGCTTGGAAATCGAGACTTTCAGCCTGGTGCGCTCGCTCCTGGCCAACGATAAGACCATAACAGCACTCATCAATTACGGCTCACAATCCTCAACCGTGACGGTGGTTGACCGGAGAGTGGTGATGCTTTCGCATAACATCGACCGCGGGTCGAATGAATTGACGAGTGCCCTGGCGCGGGGGTTGAACATTACCCTCGAGCGCGCCGAGGCGTTTAAGACGGAGATCGGCATCTCGGAGCGTCCCGAGGATCGCGAAGTCGCAAGCGTCATGTCGCCGTTAATCGAGCTTCTGTTTTCCGAAATTGACCGGATTCTCGGCTCATACAACCGCAAAACCGAACGCCGCATCGAAAGAGTGGTGGTTACCGGGGGCGGATCGCGGATCAAGGGACTGATTGACTACACCGCGAAGCGATTCGGCCTGGAGACCATACAAATTAATCCATTCTCCCGCGTGACCTATCCCGCCTTCATGCAGCCAATTTTAAAAGATATCGGTCCGAGTTTCGCGACCGCCGTCGGGCTCGCGTTGAGAAATATCACGCCAAAGTAAATTCAAAATTTGGATATCAACCCCGTTAGAAGTAAGACGTCCGAGGCGTATGCCGATCCGTCCGCGGATCGGGCTTCTAACAGGGTCAAGCATCATAATAATCAAGGCCGCGCCTGGCGCGGCAACCAAAATTTTTAACTTTGAGTTTTGCATTTTGAATTAAACCTATGCCCGAAGGGCTGATCTCGGCGCAACAACGCTCGTCCATCTCGATTAACAAGGCGGTTGGCAACGGCCTGCTCATCGTTTCAATTATTGTATGCCTCGGCTCGATTGTCCTATCCGGCGGCGTTTATGCTTATCACAAAATTCTGCAGAAACAGACCGCAGATTTGAAGGCGGAGGTTGAAAAGCTCGAGCTGGATCTGCGGGATCCACAGGGCCCAAATAATACCAACATTGATCAGATTTTAGAGCTTGATCGGAGGCTCGCAAGCCTGCGGCGGCTTCTGGAGGGCCATGCTTTCAGTTCGAACGCCCTTTCCATGCTCGAAGGAAACACGCTTTCGCGGGTTCGGTATATGTCGTTCGCCTTCGGCGCCGACTCCCGGAAGATTGACTTGTCGGGGGAAACCATAAGCTACGCCGCGCTCGCTGAGCAGATTCGAACGCTTGAATCGGTCAGCGAGGTGGAACGGGTCGATTTCAGCGGTTTATCGCTTTCAGAAAACGGAGGTTTGAAGTTCAAGTTAGGCATAACATTTAAGCCGACGCTGCTTCGGTGGCGCGAAAGCAAGTAAATTTATCCCGTTACATCCAAGAGATGGGAAAGTCTTAATGAAAATGAATATGAAAGTCTTAAAAAAGATCAATAAAAAACTCCACACCTTAGTGCGGATGTAACGGGATTTATTATGTCACGCTCAACTTTGTCATTAGTGCTTCTCGCCATCGGCGCCAGCGTCTTTTATTTCTTTTTCATTGACCAATGGAGCGCCATGAAGCTGACCCGCGCTGATTATAACGCAGCTAATTTTGCCATTGACGAGCTTGAGGAACTGGCGGCGAAAACCGATGAATTGCGCAACGAATACAATAATATAAGCGCCGCGTCCCTCGATAAAGTGGAGCGCATGATCCCCAAGGGCGGCGGAACGGCGAATTTCATCGCTGATTTGGAGCTTATAGCGGCGCGTAACGGTATGCGCCTGAACTCGATGGATTTCGGCGCGCCGGCCAACACCGGCGGCGTGCTCGAGGCCGCGGAGAACGCCGGAACCGGCAATGAGTTTAACGTCCGGCGCGGCGTCTTTACTCTGCCCCTTAGCATCCAAGTCAGCGGCGGGTATGATGCATTTCGGCGGTTGATTGCAGATCTTGAATTCCAGGAACGGCTGATTGACGTTTCGGTGGTTAACTTCGCCGCGAGCGAAAAGGACGACGCCGCGTTCAGCATCCGCGCGAATATTTATTATCAGTAGAGGGCTTTGTCTAAGTTTCCGATCCGCCAACCGGCTCCGCCAACTGGCGGAGAACAATATTTCGCAGCAAAACCTTTACCCCGTTAGATAATGAGTTATGGCACACATTCAAACAGACAAACAGGAACACATATTCCAGGAAGCCCCCATGCTTTTAAGCATGGTATCTAACGGGGTGCTCTGTGTTGTAGCTAAATTTATTACGCTCAACACAAGGTCTCGCTTATAAATTTAGACAACACAGGCATGAACCGGCAAATCATTTTTCTAGCCATCATCGCGTTGCTGCTTCTCGGCGGGGGGTATTATCTGTTTTCTAATTTTGGCGCTTCTCGCAGTGAACTCGATACTAGTCTTTCAACTCCCTACACTGAAGAGATTGCGGCAAAACTGGCCGAACTGAAAAAGGTAAAAGAAGTCTCGCTGAATTTCGCGGTTTTTGACGATAAACTCTTCCAGAAGCTTCGTTCGGTGGGGCAGACCGCGACCTCGACCATGACTCGCGGCCGCGTGAATCCTTTTCTGCCCTTTTGAGATGTAAAACGCGAATCAGTACAGAAACCCGAACAAAGGAATACGAAAACTTTTTCGTACCGTTTCGTGTATGTATTCGTAAAGATTCACGGTTAATTCCCTATGCCAAAGAAAAATCTTCTGGATTCGTTGGTTTCTAAGGGCGTGATCGCGCTTGATGATGTCGGCTACGTTAAAGCCGAGGCTAAAAAGCTGGGGCTCTCTGCGGAAGAGATATTATACCAGCGCGGCATCGGCGAGGATGCGGTGCTTGAAGTGAAAAGCGAGATTCTGGGAGTGCCCACCAAACGCCTGATGGGGACTAAGGTGCCTTATGAACTTCTGCGCGAGATTCCGGAAGAGTCCGCGCGTTTTTACCAATTCGTTCCTA
>CAYRYI010000045.1:149-6012 GCA_964428455.1 uncultured Candidatus Saccharibacteria bacterium | reverse complement strand
CTATAGCCGGCAACAGCGCTGTGCTTGAAAAAGTTCGGAGCTGGCAGGAGTTGGAGAAGAGCCGTATGCGGCTTGGGGCAGGGGTCGCGATGGTCGCATTGGGAATCGCGGTGTATTTCTTGTAGCTTGGGAATAGTATGATCCTCGCCGTTACAATTCTGTCGATTATGGCGATTGCCGGGGCCGCCTGGGGAACGCACCGCCTTTTCGGCACGCGGGTTTGCCCGATCTGCGCCGGAGTCGCCGGAACTTGGATTTGGCTCTTTGCCGCAAGACAACTCGGATACCCGATTGATCCGTTGATTCCGGCGCTCTTAATGGGCGGGAGTATCGTCGGCATTGCTTACAGCGCGGAGAAATACCTCCTGCCGCGCCGCTCGGCGCTTTCATGGAAGATGCTTTTTGTTCCGACGGGTTTTGTTGCGGGATACGGCATCCTGATGGAGAAATGGGTCGTGGCGCTCGCCGCTTTGGTTGGTATTGCTGTAGTGCTCTTTCTTTTTCTTCGTTTCTCCAGCAGCACGGCGAGCGCTTCCGAAAGCGCGAGAATTGAAAAACTAAAGCGCGACATGGAAAAGTGTTGTTAAGACCTCTTGCAGAATAACATTCCGGCTAATTTACCCAAATTTTGGCTGCAAAAGGTTCATCGGGATTCGCCGTAATTCAGCCATTACGTCTTCATCCCTCTTCGCCTTTTTCGCTCAAAATTTGGAAAAATTATCACAAAAGCTTATTCTGCAAGAGGTCTTTAGACCAAAACCTATGGCAAACCCAATTAGCGCGAAAGATATTTTTCAGTCGGTTCTGATAATGCTTCTTGGCGCGGCCGTGGCAGCCGCGATTCTAAATGGATCGTGGCGGGATCGGCAAATCGGCGGGGAAACAATCAGAAAATCTGGAAGCCAAGATATCTCCCGATCCAAAACCGCCGAGTCGTACGTCCTGCCCATAGAGTGGGGAGACCTGGGCGCTAAGATGGTGAGCGTCGGCGTAATCGATTACGAAAAATTCATGTCTCTTTACCCCGCCGCATCACCCGCAAGGAGCGAAGCGGAGCGCTTGCTCACGCAAACGGATATCGGCGCGATCGTGATTTCCGAAGACAATGCGAATGTGCTTCTTAATCTCTTGTGGGGACTGGGGCTCGGTAACAGAAATCCTCTCCTTGCATCCGGTCCGATGGCTGACCCGCGCTACGGCGGTGTCGGGAACTTCGCCTCAACCGGCGGATGGACGCTCTCATCGGGCAGTGCGATGAATCATTACTCGATGCATCCGTTCGTCACGCTCTCGCCGGAGACGCAAATTATCGTCGAGCGTGCGGCGAGGAACATTTACCGCCCCTGCTGTGACAACTCGACGCTCATGCCCGATTGCAATCATGGGATGGCGATGCTGGGGCTCCTGGAGCTCATGGCGGCAAAAGGCGTCTCCGAATCAGAAATGTATCGCGCCGCGCTGGCCGTCAATACCTTCTGGTTCCCCGATCAGTACCAGACAATCAATGCATACATTGATTCGCGCGAAGGCGATACGACTCGCCCCGACGCCAAAGAAATTCTTGGCAAGGCCTACTCCAGTGGTTCGGGATACCAGAAAATTGCGGCGATGGTTGATTCTGCGGGGCGCAAATCCAGCGGTTCCTGCGGCGTTTGAGGAGGACGTGATTAAACGTAAGGAACCTGGCTCTTTAGGCACAGGAAACCTTTGACTATTGCACTTCGTTATAGTACACAGAGAACGTAGAAACCCCCACACATTTCGCACATGTCTTTGGACCAAGGATACGTTTCTCAAAGCAGAATGGACCTCGATGAGTTCGGACCGCTGGCTGGCGGTAACGGATTCAAGGATGAGGTTCTTTTGGCTTCCGCAGATGAAAATCCGGCATTTTTTGAGGTATTAGTCAGGCGTTATCAGGAGGCGTTTTTGCGCGCGGCCCAGCGCGTGGTGCACCGGCGCGAAGACGCGGAGGATATTGTGCAGGAGGCGTTCGTCAAGATTTACCGCAACGCCCACCGCTTCGTGAAGCAGGACAACGTCGAGTTCAAAAGCTGGGCGTACAAAATCGTGCTGAATACGTCGTTCACGCATTATCAGCGGCTGAAAAAGCGCGGCCTGAATCAGGAGGCCGACGGCGAAGCGATGCTCGCGACCGTGATCTCGGACAGCCATGACATGGGCGGCAAGGTCGAAATGAAGATTTTAATTGAACGCGCGCTGGAAACGCTATCGGAGGATCTCGCTAGGATTTTGCGAAAGCATTACCTCGAGGATAAAGCTTATGAAACGATTGCCGAGGAGGATGGAACAACGATCGCGGCGGTCAAAATGAAGTTATACCGAGCCAGAAAAGCCATGAAGAAACTTTTCGATAGAGCCGGCGGTTCCACTAAAGTAGAGGCGGATAAAATAGCCATCTCGGCTAATAAAAAATTGGTATGACACACCAACTACTTGCTAGGGATCAAGAACTTACCAAGCGCATCATGCGCCGGGTTTATTTCTTCTGGTTCATGAAGCGCGTGGCCCCGACGATCCTTTTGCAGCTCGGCGCATTTACATTACTCGCCGTCGGCATCCATGAATTTGTCTCGATTCGGTTTGTATCGGCAAACGCCATAGCGGCGCTTTCGGGCGGAGTGGGCGCAGTGATTTCATATGCTACAAGCGCGGTTGCTAAGACCGGATTCATCCCCCAGCTCCTTTTCGGGGCATCCGTCATGCTTGGCATTCTCGTGCTTAGGGATCTTCGCAGGGCCCTCCGCCGTCTCATGAGGCATGAATTGGAAAGTGCCGCGGCGCTTCAGCGTTTATCTCGCTAGTTGCCGTTTGCGGTTCCTGCGAACGGCCTAGGATCAAAGGTCGGTTTTCGTCCCTCGACTTTGCTCGGGACAAGTGATGTAATCTAAAAGATTGAAATTTCTTCAATCTATCGATATAACACAACTTGTGGTGAGCTCGTCGAGCCATAATAAATCAAAGGCTTCCCATACGGGGAGCTTTTGATTTTCGTCTCCATATCAGATATTCTTTTACGCATGCGCGTCATTCATCAGTCAAACAACACTCACGTTCTGGCTTGGGATCGGGGAGAGGAGGTTCTTCTTGGCTTTCGCGAGTACTTGGCTCGGCAAAATATCCGCGCCGGGCATCTCACTGGGCTTGGTGCCGCCGAGTCGCTTGAGATCGCTTTTTATAATTTGGCGACTAAGGAATACGAACGCAGGAAAACAAACTACGACGTCGAGATTCTATCGCTGGTTGGGAATGTCGCGCTGATGGAGGGAGCTCCGGTGATCCATATGCACGGCACATTTGGCAAGCGCGATTTTTTGGCATTCGGCGGGCACATCTTCAGCATTGTAGCGGCGGGAGCCTGCGAGATTCATCTTACGGAGCTTGACGGCATCATGCAGCGCGAGTACGACGAATCAACCGGCCTCAACTTGCTTTGCGGGATGCGATGATTTTAGTTTTCGTGCCCGTCTTTTAATTTGGTGCGCGGAAATTGAAAAAAGCTCCTATTAATGGTAGGTTTGAGGTTGTTTTGTTTATGGCGCGATCATCCGTCGGAAAACGGAGGGTTGGCTCGAGTGGTCTAAGGCGCCGCACTCGAAATGCGGTTGGGGAGAAATCCCCTCAGAGGTTCGAATCCTCTACCCTCCGTTTTCTGACGGCGCTGACAACATAAATGTATATAAACCAGCAAATAGTAGTGATCGGGATTGCGGCTGTGGGCCTTTTACTAATAGGACTGGCTGTTGTGCTGTTTGATCTCCGGCAGCGGTTTATGAAGCTTTTTGCCGCCGCAGCGCCGGAATCGCACGCGGAACTGCTGACCCAAATCTTGCATCGCGCGGAAATAGCCGAGCGGGATATTGCTTCTTTGCGCTCGCGCGCCGAGGCGCTTGAAAAAATTGCAAGTCGGAGTTTCCAGAAGATCGGATTCATGAGATTCAATCCGTTTGCCGATACCGGGGGAGATCAGAGCTTCGCGCTTGCGCTCTTGGACCACGAAAACAACGGCATTGTCGTTTCCTCGCTTTATAATCGTGAAGGCACGAGGATTTACGCCAAAGCCATTGATCACGGGACGCCCAAGCAAGCTTTGAGCGAAGAAGAAAAAGAGGTGCTGGAGAGAGCAATAAACAAAAATTAAATCACAAATCACAAGCGCCAAATTACAAACAATATCCAAATTCTAAACATTTTTAATTTGGTCATTGGAGTTTTGAATTTATTTGTGATTTGGGATTTGTAATCTGGAATTTATGAGTTGAGATATGGTAAAAACTGCCGATAAAAAAGAAAAGATAGAAAAAACGATGCGCCCTCCGATCATTGTGGTGATGGGCCACGTTGATCACGGTAAAACCACCTTGCTTGACTATATTCGCAAGACGCGCGTTGCGGAAAAAGAAACCGGCGGGATTACCCAGCATGTCGGTGCCTATGTCATCGAGGCGGGCGGTAAGAAAATAACTTTCATCGATACGCCCGGGCATGAGGCTTTCAAGGAAATGCGTTCCCGCGGCGCCAAGGTCGCGGATATCGGGGTTTTGGTAGTAGCGGCGGATGAGGGCGTTAAGCCGCAAACAAAAGAGGCGATCGAGATTCTAAAAGCGGCGGATATTCCCTTTGTCGTGGCTATCAATAAAATTGACCGCGCCGGCAAGGACGTCGAGCGCGTCAAAAAGGAACTTTCGGAGCTTGAGGTGCAAGTCGAGTCATGGGGCGGGAAGATTCCATCGGTGGAGCTTTCAGCGAAGACCGGGGAACATATTGATGAGCTGATTGAGACACTGCTTCTTGTCGCCGAGGTGGAACAATTCAGCGAAGATCCAAGCGCTCCCGCGGAGGCGGTAATAATCGAGTCGCATAGGGACGCGAAGCGCGGCGCGACCGCAACGCTTCTGATTCTTAACGGAAAACTTGAGCGCGGAAATTGCATGGTGGTTGACGGCGTTGCAAGCTCCGTCAAAATCCTCGAAGACTTCCAGGGGGAGGCGATTTTGTCGGCCGGAGCTTCCGAGCCGGTGCAGATAGCCGGATTTGGCGAACTGCCGAATGTCGGCAGTCCAGCCAAGATCTTTGAAATCAAGGCTGACGCGGAAAAATGCGCTTCGGAAGTGGCCAAAACCGAGCACGTCTTCCAGCAGGAGGTAAAAGAGGGCAAGACCTACATCAACGTTATTTTAAAGACCGATGTCTCCGGCTCGAAGGAGGCAATCGAGGGAACACTTCAGACTATGCAGCTGGAAGACGTCGGCATACGCTTGATCCGCAGCGAGGTCGGCGATATCAATGATTCCGACGTGCAGCTGGCGCTTTCCTCATCCAATGTGGTAGTAATCGGTTTTAAAGTTAAATTCCCGCCGCACTTATCAGAGCAGGCAAAGAATAATAACGTCACGGTCATTGCCGCGGATATTATTTATGATTTGCTTGATCAGTTAAAAGCCGCGGTGGCGCATTTGATACCGGCAGAAATCCGCGAGGTTCCTTTGGGCAAGCTGAAAGTGCTTAAGTTTTTCAAGCAGGAAAAATCGAAACAGATTATTGGCGGAAAGGTTAATGAGGGAATTTTACAGATCGGTGGGCTTCTAAGAGTTATTCGCAAGAATGTCGCGCAGGGTAAGGGCAAGATCACGAATCTGCAGATCCGCCAGCAGGCAGTGAGCGAGGTCGCCGAGGGCAATGAGTGCGGAGTTTCGGCAGAGGTGGACCTTCTAATCGCGGAAGGGGATGTGCTCGAGGTTTACAAGGAAGAGAGGGTGGAACGATCGTTCTAACTAAACCCTAAGCACTAAACCCTAAGCACTAAACCCTAAGCACTAAACCCTAAGCACTAAACCCTAAG
>CAYRYI010000044.1:0-6014 GCA_964428455.1 uncultured Candidatus Saccharibacteria bacterium | reverse complement strand
GGCACTTGGTATTGGCGCATAACGTAGGTTACAAGTTACGGGTAATAGATGTCAGCGGGCGCCCGCGGGGCCTTACCTCTAACAGGGTTGATACTTTCATAAATTCAAAATGTAAATATCAAACATCAAAATGACAATTTACAATGATAAAATCTCGCGTCGTAATTTTGAATTTTGCGTTGTCATTTTTCATTTTGATTTTTTAACTTTACATTATCTATAATCTATCACCGTTAACCCATCACCTATCCCTCAATAGGCTCACGATATGGGTCCCCGCCAACCGATTTAGGCGCGGGCGATTGCGGTACTTGAATTTTGGGCAACGGCGGGGGCGGCTTAGCCCACTCGGTTTTTTGGGGCGGCGTCGGTACGCTAACGGGTGACGTTTTCTCCGCCGGTCCTGCTGGTTCGGCTACTGCGGCTTGGGGTGCTGGGCGCGTCGCGGGCGGCGCGATGGGAAGATTTGGCGGCACGGCCTCGCGCGGCTTCATCGGGGTGCTGCCGCCTAAGATCGTGCCGACTTCGTTCTCCAGCAAGTTTTGCGACGCGAGTCTGGACGGCCTCGGCGCCGACGTTATCTGCACGCCAAGCGCCCGCTCCTCCTCTTTTTGCTCGATGCGGGCGAGCGACCCTTTTCTGTTTTCCTCAATCTCGTGATTTACCCCGTTACTCAATGAGACCTCAGCTTTTGTCGATGGCGCATTCGGGGGGATGGGTGCGGCGGGCTGCATTGGCGCCGCGTCTTTTTTTGCCGTATCCAGCACTCTCCAGTATGTTGGCGCTCCCGCGGCTCTCGCATTCGCGGCCGGTTGCTCGGCGGCGATCGGTCTCGGCTGGCCTAAGGACGCGGCTGGCGCGCTCGGCGCCACCGCAACTTGCAGGGTCGGCGCCGTCGGGCCGGGCGCTGCGGGTAGTTTTGGCGCTTGCGATACCGCTACGGTTGACGTCGTTTGCGGTTTCGGGATTTGCGGCCGCGTCTGCGGCGCGGCCGCCGCGGCTTTAACCACAGGCGTTTGAACCCCCAACGGTTTTTCCGGGATCAACGCCTCGGTAACCGGCACGCCGTGGATTTTTTTCAGATTTTCGCGGATTTCGTAAAAGATCGAGTGATTCACATCCTGCGCGATCTCATACGCCTTCTCATGGTTCAAACCGAGTGCTTTTTGCAGGCTTTCAACGAACTGGCTTGCGCGTTTTTCGCCAAGCAGCACCACGCCGATTTCCTGCGACAACAGTCCCATTTTGTCTATCGCGAGACCGTGCTTCGATCCGATTTCGAATATGCGATCCGAGGTCAGCGAACTAAACATCGCCCGTTGGACGTCTTTGGGAAGTTTGTTGTATTTTTCGAAGAATCTTTCCGAAGCAAGAGTCATAGTTCGAATCTTTTATGGATTTGGCGGCGGGTTATTACCGGATGGAGGAGGGGGATTGTACCCGGGGCGTCCGGGGCCGCCGCCTCTAGGTGTTATTCCAGGCGGAGGCGGCGCGATTATGATTGTGGGCGGAGGAGGTGGCGGCGGGTTATTGTCATCTCCTGCGCGCTGTCTCCCGCCTCTTTGGGCGCGCGCGATCGCTTTTTGTTTTGCCGTGGGGGCAAGAGTGTCAAAAAGCGAGCTCGTAATGATGAATTTACGCATCGCAGGATCGTTGATAATCTCGTTGAATTCCGCCTCTGCCCGCGTGTTGGGGGTAGACTTCGCTAGTTCTTCCAGCTGTCTCGTATATTGGTCGATGAAGGTCTGGCCGAATCTGTCCATGGCGGCCTCTATCTGATCCTTCGACCAGCTTCTTGCCATCTCTCTCACCGCCTCCGGATCATCAAATATTTTTTCACTCAATCGCTCCTCGATGTTCTTCTTAGTAATCGAACTTATAACGCGCGATTTTTGTCGCTGGACATTCTCGCTGACGCTCCCAAGTTCTTGCCTGGCTTGCGCTAGGTCTGCTTGCGCCGCTTGATTATCAGGATCAATTCGCGCGCGTTGGTCCGCGTCGTTAAACGCCGTTTGTGCCGCCGCTTCACGCTTCTTATGATGCTCGATTGCCGTTTCCGGATGAGCGTTTTCAATCGCGCGCGCCATTTTTACGCCCTTCTCGCCCTTAGCCAATGCGTCGGTGTAGGCTTTGGCTTTTTGCTCGTCGGAGAAGTCCTTCAATTTTCCTTCCTCCGAGGCAATCTTCAAAATCGTATTTTGTGTTTCCGGCGAGACGGCGCGGTTGTACTCGCTAGCGAGCGCTCTGGAATCGAGTTTCTTGTAAGACTCCTCGCGTTCTTTTACGGCTGCGCCGCCGGCGCGAGCCAGCGCCTCCGCCGCACGAGCAGCCGGCCTTGCCAGAACAGTTCTAGGAATTAAGGTAGCAAGGCGCCCAAATCGTCCCATGCCCTCGCCTCCCGCCATTTTAGAGAGCTGGGTTGAGGTCGCCTCCATGGCGCCGGCTCCGGCGCGAAGCGTCCGGGCCTTAGCCCAATTTTTCACGCCCGTCGAATATTTCTTGCCAAGCCCGACGGCTGTGCTTGCGCCAGCTACACCCATCTTTTGCGAAACAATCAGCGATCCTATGAGAAAAGCGATTCCGAGCGCGTAAGAAAGAAGCGTTTCCCCGAATCCTCCCAGCATTGTTTGGAGTTCTGCCAGCAATAAAAAGGAGAACATTAAGCAGAACATGAACGCCGGGAAAAAGAATGAGTAACTGAAAAGCTTCGTCCACCACTCCGTCCATTGGTTTAGCCTGCTAGGCAGCAGGTAGCTAAGAAAAGCGAGGGGCGCCAGTATCAGCAAAAACACCAAGGCCACGTACCGCACAATAAGCAGCGCCGCTCCCGCCAGAAACACAAACGCGGCCACGGGATAGATGAATAACTTAGCGACGATTGATATGGCGATGCGCCAGTATATATCTTTTTCGCCGTTTATTGCGGCTTTAACGCCGTTTTCCCAGTTTTCACAGATGCCGCGTTGATTCCCCCCATAATTGCTTTTATCTACGCCGTCCCCGCATTGCTCTTTCCCCACTGTTATAAATTGTCCGGGTCCGCCGCCCCAACTATTTAAGGTAATATCCCACGGCACTTTACTTTTGTGCGCGCTAATAACAGCATCAACCCCCCCAGCCATGTTAGTCCTTTGAGTCACCTGCCCCTGTATTTCGGCGACTGCGCGCTCGAAGTTTACGATGTTTTCCAGTGAATTTTGCAAAGTTTTTCCTTGGGGTACCAGGCGTTGATAGAACACGTTCGCTAGACTATTGCTTTGCTGGATAACAAAAAGACCGATAACCATACTGAAGTTTATAACGAGCGCGATGAGAATCAATTTCGGCAGAACCGTTTTCACATTGAAACTTTGCAGGTCGAAAATCGTGGCGATCGCGACAATTACGAGGATTATGATGAAAAACATATTCGCCACGTCGCGCGCCATGCCCCAGCCGATTTTTACCGCCGGCACGGTTGAGATGTAATCCACCGCGTTCAGGTTAATCGCGCCCGTGAAAAGGGCGATGGGGATTATGCCGAGCAAGTTCCCCAAAGTGTCAACGATATAGTTTATGGCTTTCAGTATCCAGCAGCCCACATCGGTGTAGCCGCAAGGAATATTTTCTGAATTGTTGGTCTGCGCATCAAATGCTTGTCTTGAAACTTGTTGCTGCCTTTGAAAATCAGAGCTGGATGTGTCGCCTATATTCCCGGCCTCGCCGCTGACGCGGTCGCGCTGCGTGTTGACATTAGTGTTTAATGCGTCGTCGGCTTCTTCAGCGCTTACGAAACCAAACGGAGTCAGCGCCGCGAAGCTCAAAAATGCGATAGCTAGTGTAACCAGAATAAGATTGCGCCTTATTTTAATCATGGCCCAAAAGTCCTGTTTAGTCCCTCGTTAATCATTTTGCCGACTAGCGCGTTCACAATTTGAGCGATCGCCTCGCCGAACTCGTCAACCAGTTCACCCTCGCGGAATTCAGATTTGATAGGCTCCGTTATTAAGTCCGCCAACGCCCTGCCAGGGGTAGTTTGTTTGTATTCGGCGCAGTACTCGATAGCCGGCTGGAGGACGCACCCGTCGGGGTATGCGCCAAATGCGTCGGCATAGCAGACCTCCCCCGATACTTGATGTAAGTACCGGGCGGGGGCGAACACCTCTTTTTTGGCGCACGTTCTGATGCCCTCAAACCCGCTGCCCGAGACCACCTCTGTTTCACGCGCTCTCTTGGCCGCCGCGATTTCGTTAGAAAGCTTTAGCCTGGCGTCAAGCTCAACCCACAAAGGATCGTTTTCCGGTGCGTCCAGAAGAATTCTGTCTCTCAAAGAAAGATCCCCCGGCGCGTTGATCGCCGCAACGAATTCTGGGAAGGATTTTTGAAGGGAGCACTCAAGCCCAAGCCGCAAATCAACGCTGAAGCTTAAATTCACCGCGGGGCTTTGGGGGAAGTAATTGCAAAAATCTATCCGCGTGAGTTTTGACATAAAGATCCGCGTAGCATTCTCGGCTGTCTGGCGCGCATCGAACTGGTAATTCTGGACGAACGTCGGTGTCCCGCCGAAGTTCCCCGTGTAGATCCATTGGATTACCATATTGCGCATCTGGCGGATGATGGCTTTGGCGATCTCTTGCCATAATCCGTCGAGGCATTTTTCTTTTACCTTATTTTCCAGATTTTCCCAGAATCCGCCGGTGGCGGATGCTTGCGTATCGGCAGTTGGTATCGTTGTTGATTCGGGCGCTATCACGTCCAGTTCTGGAACCGCAACAAGGGCTGCGGCGACACGTTCCGCTTCCGCCGTCGCTATTTGCACCGCAGCTTTCCCGAGTCCGATGCCGTATCCCACCGCAAAGCTCAAGAGTCCGCCGCCGCACCGGCCAATAAATGCTCCTTGGGCGTTTGCGGCTCTTGGCAGCGCTACAAATGGCGCGAGAATCGCAAGCATCAAAAAGCCCACCACCCAGTACCCGGATGTTTTTTTGACTTTTTCTGCTTTTCGAAGAATGTTACCCATTTTTTCGGAAGCCGCCGTTACCAATTAAAAAACCTTCGCGCTGCGTCGTTTTCGGTGAAGGCGATTTTTTGGCTTTCGATCCATTGTTTTATCTCCTCGCCGTACATTCTGCCGATGCCAATCTTGGTTTGGAGGCGTCCTTGGAGCGCCAAAATCGTCATGGCCGGGTCTTTTTCGAAATTATCGAGGGCGCGAAGTTCAAAAATGGTTTTTAACGCCAGCTCCGCCCCGCGTTCGTGAAAACTTTTTACCGCAAGAGGCGCTGCGAGTAATTTGTATTCGTTCCAGGACGATTCTGCGGCGGCGAGGTAGTTTTTAAGCAAAGCTTCATTTTCTGATTTTCGGTAGTTATTCACGATTTCTTCGAAAGCCTGGAACTCGCTTTTTTCCTGCGAGTCAAAATGTTTGGCGTAAATCGTAGCAACAGCATTGAAGTAATTTTTAATCGCCTCATGATCGCCGGCGGGCGAATAGCGCAATTCCTTAGTCCCTTGCGAGACCAACTCTTGTCCGCTCGACTGATATGTCGCTCCGACATTTTTCAAGTATGAAGTCGGAAGCTCGCTTGGGTTTTTATCGAGAGCGTTCTTTAGGGCCCCGCTTTCGATCACGGCTTTTGCCAGCTCTTCCGTAAGTCCTCCATCCGCGGTTTTAATTTCCTGCGCTTGCGGTATCCGGTTGGGGTCGCCCCCGCCTTTTACAAGAGGGTCTTTCCCTTGCTTGATTTCATCGCCGTCACTTGCCCCGTCGCCGTCGGTATCGGAGCTTTTGGGGTCGGTCTTCCAGATAATCTCCTCCCAGCTTTTTAGTCCATCGCCGTCCCCGTCCTCCAGAAGCTGGTTTTGGCCGATCGTCTCATTTTGGTGCGCAATAATTGTCGCTGCCTTTTGGGCGGTTTTGTATGAAGAAATAGCCAGCATGGTTACGTAACCCCCAAGCGCGAACAAGCCAAAGAGGGCACCCCAAATGAGCGCTCGTTTATTCGTTAGCGAAAACACATGGGATTTGATTCCCA
>CAYRYI010000043.1:3549-6024 GCA_964428455.1 uncultured Candidatus Saccharibacteria bacterium | reverse complement strand
GCCAAGCCCGTGCTCCGCCTGAAGACGCCTGGACATGGCGCGGATCTGCATGACGGTTGGCATGGCGGCGTCATCAATATATATAGAAGATTGCGATAGCTCTTCCATGGCGTCGCGGATGCGCACAAAGTCGTTGTCATCGCCCTCGGATGAGAGCCGGCCGTTTCGCAGCCTCCAAAGGTCAATGCCGGCTTGGGCCGCGATCAGGCGGTCAATCAGCTGTTCGCGCGACATTTCGAGACTAAATATTCCGACGGATGTTTTGGATTTAGTGGCCGCGTTTCTTGCGATATCAAGCGCCAATGAAGTTTTTCCGAGGCTCGGCCGGGCCGCCAGTATTATGAGGTCTGATTTTTGCAGCCCGGATGTAATGTTGTCTAAATCAGGGAATCCCATGGGGACACCGCGCATGGCGCCGTCGCCTTTATGCAGCATGTCGATCCGTTCCCAGGCGTCGTCCAATGCGTCTTTCACCGAAAAAAATTCTTGCTGGAGAGATGATTGCGAAATTGAAAAAACTCGCTGCTCGGCTTCGTCCAGCAATTCCTCGACGGCGTTTTCTTCTTTGTATCCCAGTTCGGCAATGTGGTACGAGGCGTCAATGAGATCCCGCAGCACCCGCTTTTTATTCACGATCTTAGCGTAGTGGAGGACGTGGCTTGCGGTTGGGACGAGATTGACGAGTGTAGTTAAATAGGAAGATCCGCCGATGTCTTCGAGAGTTCCTTTTTCTCGAAGCCGGGTTGAAACCGAAAGTACGTCAATGGGCTCATGCAATTTGAAAAGATCAAGCATGGCTTGATAGATCAGCTGATGCGCCGGCTTGTAAAAATCGCGCACCGAAAGAATATCGGCGACGCGATACATCGCCTCGCGGTCGAGCATCAGCGCTCCCAGGACCGACATCTCGGCATCCACCGATTGCGGCGGCATGCGTCCCTCTTGGATATTTGAGGTGATCGGGGAGGGGATGGATTTTCGCTGGTTAGCCGGCATGAAGTTAAGATAAAACTTTGGTGCTTTGAATATAACAAAACTTTTATAACCGAGAAAGCCGGAAGCACTGGCAAATCCGTTTATAAGGTGTGGATTTGGTTGACTCCAGCATGCTTATGTTGCGGCGCCGCGGACACGAAGCACTGTACATTTGATTGGTTTCGTCAGCATTGCCGCGGTTTGCCAAGTCCCAGCCGCCTGATCCGGTAGATCTTTGGAGAATCTCTATATTGTTTTGGCTAACTCTGGGCCTCCGGGAACGTCTTTAACGCGCCACCCGAGACTCACCAATTCGTCGCGGATCTTGTCGGCCCCAGCCCAGTCCCCGGATTTTCGGAGGGCTTCGCGCCGCTTCACCAACTTCGCGATTGGCGGCGGGACGGCATCTGCTTTAACGTCTTTCAGCCGGAGCCCCAAAACTTCGTCCAACGAGAATAAAAGTTTCAAAACCGCCCTCGCGTCAAACGATCCGGAGGTTTTGTTGTACTCGCGGATCAGTTTCCAGACGGCTGAAAGGGCCATCGGCGTATCCAGGTCGTCGGCGATTGCGGTGTCAAACGCTTTTTTGAAAGGTGCCAGCGTTCTCGACTTGCCCTTTTGCGATTTTTTATTTTTCAGGCCGCGTACGAATTCATGCAGCCGCTTCAAAGATGCCTCGGCGGCTTTCAGGGATTCCCAGGTAAAATTAAGTCTCGAGCGATAATGGGCGGTAAGCGCCAGGTAACGGAAGGCGAGCGGCGGGAAACCTTGCTTTTCCAAATCGGCGAGAGTGTAAAAATTCCCCAGAGATTTTGCCATCTTTTTGCCGTCAACCAAAAGGTGCTCTCCTTCAATAAATGAACGGACAAATTGTTTTCTCGTCGCTCCTTCAGATTGAGCGATTTCGTTTTCGTGGTGGGGGAATATAAGATCAACTCCGCCGGCATGTATATCAAAGGAAGCCCCGAGGTATTTCATGGACATCGCCGAGCACTCAATATGCCAACCCGGGCGTCCCGCGCCGAATGGCGCAGGCCACGATGGCTCGCCGTCTTTCTTGAATTTCCATAGCGCGAAGTCCTGCGCTTCATGCTTGGCGTATTCATCAGCCGCGATTCTCGTGCCTGCCTTTAGAGAACGTTCTTTGACGCGCGAAAGTTTGCCGTAATCTTTGAACTTCGAAATATCGAAATAGACGCCATCCTCTGCGCTGTAGGCAACGTTTTTCTTTAGGAGGATATTGATTAATTCGATCATTTCCTTGATGTGGGCTGTCGCTTTGGAGTATTTCCAGGCGGGGAGAATGCCAAGATGCTTAATGTCGCCATAGAAAGATTTTGTGTATTTCTCGGTGAAAGCCTCTAGGCCCATTCCGGCCTTTTTGGAGTCTCGAATGATTTTATCCTCAACATCGGTAATATTCATCACGTGTTTTACTTTATATCCGAAGTATTCAAGCGTTCGCCGCAAGATGTCCTCAAAAACATAAGTTCGCAGGTT
>CAYRYI010000043.1:0-3449 GCA_964428455.1 uncultured Candidatus Saccharibacteria bacterium | reverse complement strand
TTAGCACTCTTGACGCCCGAGTGCTAAGCGGCTAGAATGCGAGGGTACTATATATGACAGCCAACCAGCGCCAAGCAGACATTCTTTTTGCCTCGATCGGCGAGTATATTCGAACCGGCGAGCCGGTGGCTTCGGAGGACCTGAAGCGCCGGTTTCGTTTTCCCTTTAGTCCAGCGACGATTCGAAACGAGCTTGTGACGCTTTCCGACCAGGGATATTTGGCACAGCCCCATACCTCCGCAGGCCGCGTGCCGACGGATGCCGGGTACCGATGGTACGTTGACATGATCGGGGCGCGGCGGGAAAACGACGGGAGGGGACTCGCGAAAAACATACGGCGCGAGGTTTTTGACGAGTTTGAGCCAACGCGCGACCTCGACGATTTTTTTCGTAAAAGCACGGAGGCTTTTTCCGAGATTGTGCAGGCGCTGGTGGTTGGCGGAGTGATGAATGATAGCGAGCCTTTGCATAAAAGCGGATTTGGGCGTGTGTTGGGAGGCCCGGAGTTCAGCCAAGAGGAGGCGCGCAATGAATTCGGCGAGCTCATGGATTCCATAGACGAGGATGTGCGAAAGCTGGTGCGGTCTCACCGCGGAGAGTATTTCGAGGTTTTCATCGGCGATGAGAACCCCATTCCCGAAGCGCGGCATTACTCCATGATGGTAAAAAAAATCAGAGATCATGAGAGCGAGGGACTGCTTGCTATTTTGGGCCCGAAGCGCATGCATTACGACAGGGGGTTGGCGCTTTTGCAGGCGATTGAGGAGTTATGGGGGAACAATTAAAATAAGATGTTAATAACATCCTTACAAACTTGAGAATGTAAGGATGTTGCTGGAGCGTATGCCAGGTAGTGAAAACTCAAGTGAAAACTCAAAAGGTAAGCCGAGGATGATAATGCCTAACTGGTTTCACTCTGGAGATACCGCCAAGTTGACGATGAATCGGTTAATCATGTTTTAAAATAATTTGAGTTTCTACTACCAGGTATGAATGACGAAATAGAAATTATCGAGGAGAAGGACGACGATGCAGCGGGAACAGATCCCGCTGAGCGCGTTAAAAAATTAAAGGAGAAATTGAAGCACTGCGAGGCGGAGAAGAAGGAGTACCTGGACGGCTGGCAGCGCGCCAAGGCCGATCTTGTGAACTCCCGACGTGACGAGGAGAGGCGCTTAGCGAGCTGGAGAACGCGCCTGGAAAATGAGGTCATTCTCAAGTTTCTTGGCGTGGCTGACAGTTTTGACCTGGCGCTTGACGGGCGACATAGCGAGCATGTCTCGCCGGAGGCAGAGAAGGGCTTTTCGCTCATCAGGTCCCAGCTTGCCGAGGCGCTTCGAGAGCTCGGCGTAAGCCCGATCGAGGCGCTTGGCGCCCAGTTCGATCACAATTTGCATGAGGCGATCGACGAGGTGGAGAGTGATGCTCGCGACGGAACGGTTGCAGAGGAATTACAGAAAGGGTACATGCGGAACGGCGAGCTATTGCGTCCGGCGCGCGTCAAAGTGTCGAAGGCAAAATATATTGATTAATTAACACTAAATACGCAATTCCAAGTTCAAGTATCAAAATTCAAAATAGTTCGACATTGCTCACTATCCTGAGCGAAGTCGAAGGACTGTTTAGGATTTAGATATTAGGATTTAGAATTTTAAAATTGCTATGGCAAAAATTATTGGAATCGATTTAGGCACAACCAACTCGGCGGTTGCGGTGGTGGAGGCGGGCGAACCAAAAATTATTGAGAATAAAGAGGGAAATCGCACCACGCCCTCGGTGGTGGCGTTGGCAAAATCTGGCGAAAGGCCGGTGGGGCTTTTAGCCAAGCGCCAAGCCGTTACCAACCCGACCAACACCTACTATTCCATCAAGCGGCTGATCGGCCGCAAGTTCACGGATGCCGAGGTGCAAAAAGACATAAAGCTTTTACCCTATTCGCTGCAGGCATCGGCCAACGGCGGTGTTGAGGTGAAAATGGGAGATAAATGGGTGCGGCCGGAGGAAATCTCGGCGATGGTATTGCAAAAGTTAAAGCACGACGCCGAGGACAAGCTTGGTGAAAAGGTCACCGAGGCCATCATCACCGTGCCGGCATATTTCGATGACTCCCAGCGCAAAGCCACCCAAGCGGCGGGTGAAATCGCGGGATTTGTCGTGAAGCGGATTTTAAATGAGCCGACGGCGGCAGCCCTCGCTTACGGCCTTAACAAAAAGAAAGACGAAAAGATCGTGGTGTATGACTTCGGCGGCGGCACCTTTGACGTTTCGGTGCTTGAGATCGGGGATGACACCATCGAGGTAAAAGCCACCGACGGCGACACGCACCTGGGAGGGGATGACTTTGACCAAAAAATTATTCATTGGATCATTGAAGAATTCAAAAAAGATCAAGCCATCGATCTTTCTAAGGACACGCTGGCGCTACAGCGCTTAAAAGAAGCGGCCGAGAAGGCAAAACACGAGCTTTCTTCGTCGCTTGAGTCGGAGATCAATATTCCTTTTATCACCTCCGACGCCTCGGGGCCGAAGCATTTAGTAATGAAGATGACGCGCGCCAAGCTCGAATCTTTGATCAGGGAGGATGTGGATCGTTCCATTGAAATTACCAGACGCGCTGTGAAATCCGCCGGATTTCTCCTGGATCAGATTCAGGAGGTGATTTTAGTTGGGGGGCAGACGCGAATGCCGGCGATGCAGGAAGCCGTAAAAAATCTTTTCAGCAAAGAGCCGAATCGCTCTATCAATCCAGACGAGGTGGTGGCGCTTGGCGCTGCGATCCAAGCGGGAATCATGCAAGGCGACGTGAAAGACGTTTTGCTTTTGGATGTGACGCCGCTTTCGCTCGGGATCGAGACCCTGGGCGGCGTATTCACAAAAATTATCGAAAAAAACACCACAATTCCGACCGCCAAGTCGCAGATCTTCTCGACCGCCGCGGACAATCAAACGCAGGTCGAGATTAATGTTTTGCAGGGCGAGCGCGAGATGGCGCACGACAACAAGACCCTGGCGCGCTTTGTCCTTGACGGCATTCCGCCCTCTCCCCGCGGCATGCCGCAGGTAGAGGTTACGTTTGATATTGACGCGAACGGCATTCTGGCGGTTAAAGCCAAAGACAAAGCTACGGCCAAGGAGCAATCCGTCAGGATCGAATCGTCTTCCGCCCTCACTAAAGATGAAATCGAGCGCATGAAGCGGGATGCCGAGCTTCACGCCGAAGAGGACAGGAAGCAGAAGGAAGAGGTCGAGGCCAAAAATATGACCGATAATTTAATCTATACGTCCGAGAAGTCCTTGCGCGATGCCGGCGACAAGGTGCCGGCCGACGTCAAATCCGATATCGAAGCGAAGATTGCTGAACTCAAGAAAGTCAAAGACGCCGGAGATCGCGCGGCCGTCGAGAAGGCGTCGCGGGAGTTGTCCGCGTCGCTTTCCAAGATTGGCGAGAT
>CAYRYI010000042.1:0-6111 GCA_964428455.1 uncultured Candidatus Saccharibacteria bacterium | reverse complement strand
GAAAGCGCGGCCTTGACCGCGTCCCCCACCGAGATGTTGTTCTGTTTGTAAATTTCGTCGGTGACGTCCCCTGCCGCATAAATCCCGGGCTTTGAGGTCGCGCCGGTCTTATGGTCAATCACCACCTCGTTGAACTGATTCAATTTAACCAATCCTCCCATGATCTCCGAGTTAGGCACCGCGCCGATCTCGACAAAAATGCCGTCAACCGCCAAGCTTCTAACTTCATTGGTATTTTTGTCTTTGTAGCGAAGCCCCGTGACAAATTGGTCTCCTAGAACTTCTTCCGGCAGAGCGCCATAAATTATTTCGACTTTGGCGTTGCCTTTAACTTCGTCCTGCGTGATTTGATCGCCTCTTAGGGTGTCGCCGCGAACTACCAGATAAATTTTTTCTGCGTACGAAGACAGATCTACCACCGATTCAAGCCCGGCGTTTCCTCCGCCCACAACCGCCACGGTTTTATCTTGAAACAGCGGCGCATCGCAAGTGGCGCAGAACACCCCCCCCTTGCCCTCAAACTTTGCCTCTCCAGGAATCCCGAGTCTGCGGCGACGGCTGCCGGACGCCAAAACAACGGTTTTAGTCTCAAGCGTCTTGCCTTGATCGGTCTCGACCTGGAAACCGCCGGAAATTTCTGACACTTTGTTCGCAAGCTCTCCCGAAATAATTTCGATGCTTTTTTGCGCTCGAAGATGGCGCTCCAGCTTTTGCGCCAAATCGAACCCCGAAATTGATTCTTCGCCTATCCAATTTTCGATTGATGAAGAAACCGCAGATTGGCCGCCGAATTCTTTCGCAACTAAAACAGTTTTTAATTTTTTGCGCGCCGCGTACACCGCCGCGCCAATCGCCGCCGGTCCGCCTCCTACTATGACAACATCATGCATACGTCTACTATATCAAAAATTAACCAAAATTTCCTGGTCATCACGAAGTACATTCTTATAAATATCCACTGAACAATTCCATGGAATTGTTCAGTGCTCTATTTATCTTCGATCCAACGTCACTTAACCAATGCTGGAGAGTTACAGCACAATATTGAAGGCAAGACTCTATTTAATGCCGAGGAGGTCCGCGAGACGCCCCTTGTCGAAACCGACGACAATTTTACCCCCCACGTCTATCACGGGGACGCCGATCTGTCCCGATTTTTGAATCATTTCGGCCCTGGCCTTAGTATCGGACGCCACGTCAACTTCTTGATACTTAACCTCGTTCTCCTGAAAAAAGGCTTTGGCCATCTTGCAGTAGACGCATGGCGGCGTGGTGTATATTTTTACTTCGGGCATAGGGTAAAGAATTAATTATTTTTAGTGCCGATATTATTATAACAAACGCGTCAACCCCGTTAGAGGTTCGGCCAGGTCTTTTTTGGTGAAAGAATGTAAGGCGAAGCCGCTTTTGCTCTTATTCTAGAGGACTTAGAAAGATTATCTTAAAACCTCTAACGGGGTCAACCCCGTTAGCAAATTATCCGACAGGCCAGTCGGGGTCCCCAATCTATTCCTTGGCGGCATTTGCAAGCGCCTCTTCAATTGATACTTTGAAACTCTCATAAGGCACAGCGCCCGTAACCTTAACGCCGTTTATGAAGCTGGTGGGCGTTGCGTTTACGCCAAGCGCCCTCGCGTCAGCCAAGTCTTTCTCGACTTCGGCAGTGTACTTTCCGCCATCGAAACACTGATCAAATTTAGAACCCTCAAGCCCCACGGCTTTTGCAAATGACTTGAGATTTACTTTGGAAAAAGCTCCCTGATTTTCGCCATTTTGGCGCTCGAAAAGATAATTGTGGTACTCCCAGAATTTCCCTTGTTCATCGGCGCACTCGGCTGCCTCTGCCGCCCAAGTTGATTCATCGCCAAGAAATGCAAAGTCGCGATAGACAAATCTAACCTTGCCGGTCTTCACATATTCATCCAAGAGCCGCGGCTCCACATTTTTGTAGAACCGTCCGCAAAACGGGCACTGGAAGTCGCTAAACTCGACAACGGTCACGGGCGCCTCGGGATTTCCCAGAAAGGGGTCATCATCAGCTATATTTTCATTGGCGGTTTGATTATTGACGGCAGGCGCTGCCAAATCTCCAGCGCCTTTAGGCGGACGGCTGGTTCCTCCTCCAGAATAAATCACGGCAAGCGCCACAAGCGCCCCCGCCGCAATAATTGCACCCGGCACAAGCAAACTATTGCTGCTGGAATTTTCTTTAGCTCCTGATGCTTCAGTCTCCATAGTGTTTTGAACTCCATTATGCTACATGAAAGATCTAGCTCGCGCAAATCATCGACTTCTCGGGCCAATGAACTCAAACGAAAAAGCCCAGATGGGCTTTTTCGTTTGAGTTAGAACTCGCGGCGGGGTCCGCCGAAGTTGCGGCGCGGCCTGTCACCGCGTACTTCTCGGAAGCAGTCGATGCAGTAAACCGGCTTGCCCGGGGTCGGCTCGAACGGAACCGTTGTGTCCTTGCCGCACTTGGTGCAGGTCGCAGGAAACTTCGGCCGGTCGCCGAATCCGCCCTGGGGGCGGTTGAAACCGCCGCCATTTTGATTCATTTCGTCCACGTTGATACGGGCTTTAATTCTTTTCTCAAAGCCCTGTGGTTATTGTTTTCGAACCCACTCTTTGGGAGCCCGTATCAACAACTGCGAATTCAAATATGAATTTAAACTCCGTACGTTAATCGTTGTCTCTTATCTGAGCGTTCTTAAAGGGTAGCATATAGGGAGTTTCTGTCAACTCCGTTAGAAGTGAAAAATTATCAACAGCTTTCATGAGAATATAAAGCGAAAGCGGCTAACGCCTTATCGCTAGTTTTACACAAGTTAATCTTAAACTTCTAACGGGGTCAAGCTCTGCTAGAGGAAAAATCGATACAGGTCGCGATAGCTGATAACAAGAATCAGCGCCAGAAGCAAGACAAATCCGATTGCGTGCGCCGCCCGTTCGTAGCTGATGCGCACCGGCTTTCCGCGAATTTTCTCGATCCCCAAAAAAAGTAATCGTCCCCCATCGAGAGCCGGGAAGGGAATGATATTTAGAATCGCGAGGTTGATTGAGAGTATCGCCATGAACTGCAAAAAATATGAAAATCCCAAACGCTGGGCCTGCCCGGTAAGAACAAAGAGTCCGAGCGGCCCGGAGACGCCTTCAGGGATAGCTCCTTTGGTTACTACGCCTCGTGCGAGACCCCAAAATGCCTCACCGGTGGCGCGAACCGAAAACCAAAGGGTCTCTAGCCCTCTCCACGGCGCTAGATACCAAGGCGACTGCGCGATCCCAATATCGGCAAGCGCGATGCCTATCGGCCCCTGCCCCGCCGGCGGAGTGTCTCTGCTCTTGATAGTTACGGTCACCATTTTATCAGTCTTAACCGCAGCACTCTCTTTAACCTCGAGCTTCAATACTTCACCGCGGTGGCTATTCACAAATTCGATTAACTCTCTGCTGGTTTTGGGCTCAATGGACTTATATTCGGAAACCACGCGTTTAACCACGTTGCCAAATGCCAGCTTTGCTTCCGCCGCGGGACTGCCATCAGCAACGCTAATAATCGTGACTTGGGCGTCTGAAACTTCCGGATCGCCATCCGCGATAGAAGGAATACCGACTATATGCCCGAAGGAAAATAACACCCAAGCAAGCGCCACATTCATCAAAACCCCCGCGGCGATAACCAACACCCGATGCCAAATCGGATGCGAGGCAAAGCTTGTTTTATCGCCATCGCCCTCGCCTTGTTCGCCGAATATCCGCACAAATCCGCCGATCGGAAACATATTAAGCGAATAAAGCGTTTCGCCGAATTTCTTGCCCCAAACCCGAGGCGGAAACCCGAACCCAAATTCATCCACCCGGATGCCGAACCTCCGCGCCGCAAAAAAATGCCCCCACTCGTGAACAAGGACCAAAACCCCAAGCACTAAAATAAAAATCAGCAAGGACATATTTTTTCCCAAAAATCCCCCCCTGTACCAATAGACTAGTCTATTGGTACAGGCCCATTATAGACGATGTAGGGCGTGTTTCCAGCGACGCATACTTGACGGCGATCCATTGACCGGCAATTTCAATGCATCAAGTATCCGCTCTATAGTATCAAATATCTTAGAAGATTTCGATTGCTTAAAATATTTTTCAAATACTTTGCGATACCCCTCCCCGCCTTTCTTTAAATCGCGTTGAAGAACGCTAATAGTCGCCTTGCTCATTTTCAACACTTGACTTACTGCGCCATAGCTGTACCCGCGCTGCAGCATGATTGCCGCCATCAAGCGTTTAGAGAGCATCAGTTTTTCTGTGGGAGTCAGAAGATCATTTAAAAACTCCCGCAATAATTCGTCGCTACCCGCTTTTGATAAGGTACGAAACAGCGCTGAAGTAATTTCATTCTGCATCGAGGCAGATAATTGATTTTGAGAAAGTTTTGGCATATAGATAAAGTATAACCTCCTCTGTACCAATAGACTAGTCTATTGGTACAGGAGCATATTGTTATAATACGATCGCGAACTTACCCTAAGCGCTAAAGAGCTTACTTAATAGAACTAAGATATACTAAATATTCCATGTTTCCTTTTGCGCCGGGTATGGGAGATTCAACTGAGCCATTTACATCCCAACCGCCTGACGCCGCCCAAGCAACAAACTCCGTAAGCGCTCCCTCGCGTACTGAATCGCTTTCCACTATGCCGTGGTGCAAATTGGCGTCATGGACTTCGTATTGAGGCTTGAAAAGCGCGACGACTTCGGCTTTTGAGGTAAGGAATTTTTTCAGTGCGGGAAGTACGAGACGGAGCGAAGTAAATGAGACGTCAATGCTGGCGAACTCAATCGGTTTGGGAAGCGATTCGAGATAAAGTATGTTTATTTGCTCCATTACGACGACCCGCGGATCTTCGCGAAGTTTTAGCGCCAACTTCCCCGTCCCAGTGTCTATAGCGTAAACCTTAGCGGCTCCATTTTGGAGCATTACATCGGTGAATCCCCCCGTGGCGGCGCCGATATCTGCGCAAACCTTGCCCTCGACAGAGATACCGGAATGCCTGAATGCGGCCGCGAGCTTCAACCCGCCGCGGCCGACGTAGGGAAAACGCTCTTTCAAGCGAAGCGGCGCATCGGCCAAGTACATTTGAGCCGGCGAAACCGCTTTTTGACCCCCAACAAAAATACTGCCTTCAGTCACCGTGATGAAGGCTTCCTCTTTATCTTTTACAATCCCCCGCTCGATCAAAATTTCATCGAGCCGCTTTTTTTTCATTTTAGACCGTTACAATTTCCCGCTCTTTTCGTTCACCAAGTTCATCGATTTTCTTGCTGGTTTCGTCAATCAGTTTCTGGATCTCGGCCTTGCCACGAAAGTGCTCATCTTTGGAGATCGTCCTGTCTTTTTCGACTCGATCCAATTCCCTCATCGCCTCTTCGCGGATTTTGCGAATTGAAATCTTGCCCTCCTCCAGTTTCTGGCCGAGCAATTTCAACAAATCCTTGCGTCGTTCTTCCGTCAAGAGGGGAAGCGTCAGACGAATGCCGTTCTGGTCAGCTATCGGATTCATGCCCAAGTTTGATTGCTGGATGGCTTTTTGAATCGGTTCCATCGCTCCTTTATCCCACGGGGCAATCATGATCTGGCGCGGCTCGGGAACGCTGATGGCGGCAAGCGCTTTTAAGGGCTGCTTGGCGCCGTAGTACTCGACTTCTAAATTCTCCACCAAGGCCGGCGTGGCGCGCCCCGTCCGCAGTCCGGCAATCTCGCCTTTAAGATGCTCAAGCGATCCCGCTAAGCTTGGTTTTATCGCCTCAATGATTTTTTGTATCATAAGCGTTTCTCCACCTCTATAACCCGCCGCCTAACAACTTACCTCCCCACTACCGCATAAATAATATTCTGATCTACCGGATGCGCGCGCAGTAAACGAACATTGTTAGCCGTCGGCAGACTGATAACCTGCCAATGCTCGCCGAAATCATCCGATTTGTAAACCTTAGATCCGGCGCCGGCCAGGAGTTTCTGCGAATCTTTGGGGCTAACCTCGATAGCGCCGACACCAGACGCTTGCGGCGGGACGATAATATCCACCGGATTCCAGACGCCCCCGGCGTTTTCCGACC
>CAYRYI010000041.1:0-6184 GCA_964428455.1 uncultured Candidatus Saccharibacteria bacterium | reverse complement strand
AGCGCTCGTACATTCTTAAGAGCATCGCCGCCCAGTCCTCGGCATCCTTGCCGCCGGCTCCGGCATAGATTGAAACTAGGGCGTTCCCGCGATCGTACTTGCCGGAAAAGAGATATAAAATTTCAAGCTCCCGGAAATATTTTTCGGCACGCTTTAATCGCTCCTCAAACTCACGCAAAAAATTATCGTCCGCGTCCTTGCCCGACAGCAGCCGAAGCTCCTTTAAGGTCTCGACCTCCGCAGTCACTTCCTCCCATCCGCTAATTTCTTTTTTTAGAGACGCAATGCGGCTGGAAATCTCTTTGGCGCGATCGGGATTATTCTGCCAAAAATAAGGCGCGGCAATTTCATGCTCCAGCCCTATAACCTCCTCTTTCATCGCGAGCACGTCAAAGCCGATCCGCCAACAGGCGGAGGTTATCGGAAAGTTTTTCGAGACGTTCGCTAATGTCTGGATTTTGCGGCATGAGATCAAATTAGAAGTTAGAATATGACGCTGGGAAACTAGTTCTTAGTTCCTAGTTACTGTTACGAAAGCGCTGCTCCATCTTTGTTCAACATTTTTAGCCGGAGAGAGGAATCAAATCTCCAACCCACGTTTATCCCGTTAGAGCCGCCTCCGAGATTTGAACTCGGGACCTACGCGTTACGAGTGCATTGTTCCCTCTTTGTCCAAGATTTTGAGCCGGAGGCGAGGATTGAACTCACGACCTACTGTTTACGAAACAGTTGCTCTACCACTGAGCTACTCCGGCTCAAAATCTTGGCGTACAAAGAGCAATCCCTGAGCTTTGCGAAGCAAAGCTATGAGACTCTACCACTGAGCTAAGGCGGCTCTAACGGGACGAGTGAAAGCGTTGTTCTATCGCTGTTTGTCTTCCCGAAGCTCAAACAAAACTTGAGCAAAGGAGGAAGTTACTCCGGCTCAAAATATTGACTGCTCGCTCCGATTGTCAGTAGTAAAATAGCTTACCAAACCACATAATGCAAACCCTTGCAAAGCAAGCGCAATGGGTGTATGGAGAAACCATAGACGCCCACCCACCCCAAACAGGAGGCGAACAATGGGAAGGCCCAACCGGATCGTTGCCGCGTTCCTCCTTGTGGCGCTGGCAGTATCTTTCGCGACACCCCAGCCCGCTCATGCCTTCAGCGGTCTCGAGATCGCCTCGATCGTGATCGCTGGAATCGGGGCGGTCCCGCTCGTAGTGAAGGGCATCATCAAGCTCTTCGCTACGAACGACGAGAAGAAAGAGAGCGACAAGACAGCCGACGAGACAGCAACGAAGCCGCCTATCACGGTCTCGCCAGATCAGATATTCGAAAACTGATGGCGAGCGCCGTCCCCATCGCCTCGCGCCCCCGCGCGAGGCGATTATTTTATCAAAAGCCGCGTTACGTTATAAGTGTCTTCAAAATAAGTATGAGCATTTCTGCCGCGCATTATCATCTCTGCTATTATAATACGCTATAGCGTATTATAATAGCAGACCGTGATACTTTAATTAATAATTAATTTGAGAGTTATGTTTCGATATTCATCCAAAATACCCAATACCCCACGGTTCTTTCCTGCGGCGTCCCGGGTTCATTTTTTCAGTGCCCGCTCGGTGTAAGTATTGGTCGGACTCCACAAAAGCCAGCCCGAGGTGCCAGCTTTTTCAGCCGCGTCAATTTGCGCGCGCACCGCTTTGGCGTCATAAAATATCCCAAGGGACGAATCGGAGCTCAAGTCAAAATCCTGCAACCAAGGACGCAGTTTCGCGTCGCTTATCTTTTTAGGGGATGTGGTTGCGGCCGTCGAAGAAGTCGAGGCGCCCACGAACTTCCCCGCAAGAATGTCGCTAGCGGCATTAAGCGACCGAAAAACTACCTCATAAGGATTCGCGGAAGCGGTCACTGAAATATTTTTCGCCCGATACGGCATGGAGATAGCCGCTAAGTTTCGTACCGGATCAGCGGGGACATAAAAACCGCTGTAAAAGTGGCTGGGGTAGAGCATGAGCGAAATGTAATCAAAGTAATTCCCAATGTCTTCGAGCCGCTGTCCGATGCCAAGATCCTCGCGCTGGATCGCGGCATACCCGAAAAGATCGGCCGAAAGAATGATCTCGGGTTTATGTTCCTTCAGCCCCTGATGCAGAAAGGAAAAGAAATCCGCAAGTGCTTTGTGCTTCGGCGTGGTGCTGGCTTGATAAAAAGGATAGACGATATTGGCCGTGTCGCCGTCCGACGGAAAACGAATGTAGTCAAACTGCAGTTCATCAAACCCCAGATCCGCGACCTCCTTGGAAAAGCCCATCATATAGTCGCGCGCGCCGGGACTCGCGGGATCCATCCAGGCGTTTCCCTTTCGGTCGCGCCAGATCTTGCCATCCGTGCGCTTCAAGTAATAATCCGGATGCGCCGCAATTTGCGAGTTGTCGCGAAATGTCGCAATCCGCGCGATCGTCCAAATCTCCTTGGCTTTCAACCGCTGAATCAGCGGATACAGGTTTTCGGTAATTTCGCGGCCTTCGGTTTCTTTGACGTCAATCACAACACCGTTTAGCTCTGTCTCATCAGTGAGTCTCAAAATCTTTTCGCGCAGGAAAATCGCGGCCTGCCCCTGGTCATTGGCAACTGCCGCCGTCATATATAAGCCCTTAACATTTTGCGAACGCTCTCTGGCCTCGTGAATGCGCTCCTCCAACGACTTTTGCGGGGCATCGCTTTTTTGATTGAAAACGCCGCGTGAAATTTCGCCGAGAACAACCTCCTGCGAGGGGCGCAGCAACTCAAAACCGCCGTATAAAGCGGCAGTAATAAAAATCGCAACAATAGGGTATGAATAGCGGCGTTTCATTCCACCAATCTATCAGTCATGATTTTCTGCGCAAGTCAGCGAAGGCCTTACCCATCTTACACAGCATCGAATTATGCGAGATACGAGAATCCTCCTTCTCCACCAGTCTTCGATCCTGAGGTCTCAGACCGAAGGGCTGGCGGATTCGGACGGACAAGTCGAACTCGTGCCTTTTGCTCTTGCCCTCCCATCTTTGAAATTTGTTTGATGCGGGATACGAGAATCGAACTCGTATTTCCTGCTTGGGAAGCAGATGTTCTACCATTTAACTAATCCCGCATGAAAAGATGGGAGGTGAATGAAGCAAACATACTGCCACTATACGAATCTCGCGTGTACTGCTACGGAGGATGGAGGAAGTTAATGTCCTGCCTCTAAACCATGACCGCGCGCTGTGTTCCGCTAAGAGGAAAACGATCTGCAACCGAATTATTGAATTCCCTTAGCCCCTGCAATTGTATTTAACTGCTTCCTGGTCAGCGGCCCGACCTCTCCCACAGCTTCCAATTTATATTTAGTCTGGAAACGCTTGACTGCCCGAAGCGTGGCGGGGCCGAAGTAGCCGGTTACGAGCCCCTCCGGATAAACTGCGGCGTCTGTCGCCAGAATTTTCTGCAAAAGCGTTATTTCCGATCCCCGATTGCCGTAGCGAAGGCGCTTCGCCAACTGGCCGGCAGATTTTGCCGCGGCAGTAGAAGCGGCCGCCCCGACAGATTGGATGGACGTGGTGGCGGTAGCGGTTGCGGTCGGCGGCGTAATGCCTGCCGGGTTCCCAAGCACGATAATTCTTAACGTTCGCGCGCGCACGCCGTCAAACTCCGTTGATGTGACGGCCGGAATCAGCGTAAACAATAGCTCCTGCGGCACATTGGTGGGATTTTTGAGCGAGATGATAAAAGTCCCCGACTCGCCTAAGATGTCGCTAAAAATCATCTGACCGCATTTTAGCGTAGAAGTGGCTGTCAGCGAGGAGGTTGCGGTCACGCCGTTGGGACATGTAATTTTAAAATTCGCGCCGACGCTGTTTTGGATGTCCCAGGAAACTTTTGTCTCCTGATTGGGTTTTAGAGTTTGTTCACCAAGCTGAAAAGAAATGATCGTGGGATTTCGGGTATCCGGCTTAGGTTTCACCGTGACTTGAATTGATTTTGAATGCGTGCCGTCGAAGGCGCCCGACCCGGTTTTGGGCACTAAGCGAAAGGTGGCGAACGACGACTCGAGCGAAGATGTTAGGAGCTGGAAGGTCTGTGACCCAGAACCTGATAAATCGCTTCCGAACAACGGCTGCTGATTACAGGGCACGCGCGGCCGCGAATCGTCAACGATCGTAGGCGTAATCTCATCGGGACAATAAAGCGTCATGTTCAGCTTATCAACCTCGGGCGCGACCCAGGTGAAGGTAAGCTTATCGCCGGAAACCACCGTGGTGCTTGAGACGGAAAAATCGGTGATGGGGTTGGGATCGGCCCCCACGGTAAAACTCGCGGTTGATTGGCCGATGCTTTCGCTGCCGTCGGAATTCAACGGGATCAGTTTCGGCGAAAGAGTGACGGGACTGCCGCTGGTATTAGTGGCGCCGATAATCACGCTGTCTATGGTGCCAAAACCAGTAAGTTTAGTGTCGCAGGCGATAAGCCCGCCGCTTTGATTTTTGTAATGAATCCCGCTACCGGAACCGACACAAGGCAGAAGCACCGAGGCCCCACTCGAATTAGTAACTTTCCATGACAGCGTAACGGTTTGGCCGGAATTGATGGAAGAGGGCGACACCTCAAAATATTGCGTTACCGTCTGCGCCGACGCCATCGCCGGCAGGCCTAGAGCGAGAAATATAACAAACTTGAAATTTCGAAAAAAGAATGGGATCATTATTAAGAAATTCTATGCTTCCCGGAGTTCTTTTTCAATCAGGGTGCGAAGCATCGCTGGGTTAGCCTTTCCCTGCGACAGTTTCATGGCCGCGCCGACCAGCGCCTGAATGGCGTTGGTTTTGCCATTTTTGATCTCGGCTGCGATGGCGGGGTTTTCAGCAATGACCTGTTTGGCAATCTTCCCTAACATTTCCCCCGAACTTTCCTGGCCGAGATTTTTATCGCGGATGATCTCTGACGGGTCTCCGCCTTTGCGAAACATAATTTCCAAGACTTTCTTGGCGGCAGCCGACGAAATCTTATCTTCATAAACAAGCGCCGCGAGCTCCGCAAAATTTTCCGGCGTTATCAGCGTGTCGGAAACTGCGCTTTCGGTCTCATTGCGCAGTTTCTGAAAATCGGAGGTAAGATAATTCGAAGCTAGCTTTATAACTTTATCGCGTTCGACGCGATCCCCCATCGATGAAATCCACTCCGCCATTTCAGAGACTACTTTCTCAAAATATTCCGCCAACTCCCGATCATTGATAAAAAGCTCGATGGTTTTTTCGTCCAGCTTGTATTCTCCCGCAAACCGCTTTCGTTTCGCGCCCGGCAACTCGGTGAGTTTGGCGCGAATTGATTGGAGCCAGGCTTGATCAAGCACCAGCGGAGGAATATCCGGCTCCGGAAAATAGCGGTAGTCCGTCGCGCCTTCTTTCGCGCGCTGGGAAAATGTAACCCCCTTAGTTTCATCCCACCCACGTGTTTCCTGAATCACCTTCTCGCCTTTCTCCAAAACTCCGGTTTGGCGTTTAATCTCGTATTCAATGGCTTTTTCGGCAAACTTAAAAGAGTTGATGTTTTTCACCTCCACCTTCGTGCCGAATTCTTTCATTCCCTTTGGCCTCACCGAAACGTTGGCCTCCACGCGCATCTGGCCTTTTTCCATATCTGCGTCCGAGGCGCCTGTATAACGCAATACCAACTGCAGTTCCTCGCCGAAACATCTTGCCTCTTCAGCGCTTCTTATATCCGGCTCGGTGACAAGCTCCATCAACGGCACGCCTGCGCGGTTAAAGTCAACGGCGCTCGATTGCGATTTCGAGTCATGCGACAGCCTACCAGTATCTTCTTCCAGATGCACCCGCGTGATTCGTATATGGCGGATAGAGCCGCTGGAGATCGCAAATTCCAAATATCCTCCCTTCACCAACGGATCCTCGTACTGCGAAATCTGGTAACCCCTGGGAAGATCGGGATAAAAATAATTCTTGCGATCGAAATGCGACCGCTCGGGAATCTCGGCGTGCAAAGCCATGCCGACTAGAATCACTTTTTCAATCGCGTCTTTATTCGGCACAGGCAAAGTCCCCGGGTGCGCGAGACACACTGGGCACACGTTTATATTCGGATGTTTTTCGTCCGGATCATTTTTGCAATCGCAGAACATCTTGGTCTGCGTTTTCAACTCCGCATGTATCTCAAG
>CAYRYI010000040.1:4301-6202 GCA_964428455.1 uncultured Candidatus Saccharibacteria bacterium | reverse complement strand
TATGGAGTTGTGTTTGCCCCTCCCTCCCGTGCGCACACAACAAATTTTTTGCTCCCTAAAATGGATGTTGAACAATTGCTATCCATAGACCAATCATACAACATTTGATAAAATCAATGCAATAGTGGATAAATCCTTTTATGAAAAACGAGGTTTTGCAATTTGGTAAAAAATTGAGAGATGTGCGCCTAAAAAAGAAGTTATCGCAGGGCGATATTGCTAGGATTTTAGGTGTCCACAGGTCGTATATTAGCGGTTTAGAACGAGGAAGGCGCAATCCCTCGCTCTTAACGGTTCATAAAGTCGCCAAAGCTCTTGGCGTTTCCGCAAATGAATTATTGAAATAACATTATGCAACTTTATCGTTTCAGTCCAATAAAAAATGAAAAAGAACTGCGCGAGGCCGTTGTTTGTGTTGCCGATAAAACTTCGGATTTAGCGAAAAAAATTATCGGCAAAACCTTACCCATTAGCTCGCTCACAATTTTTGCGCATTACCCCGATGAGTTTGAAAAATTATCTGGAATGGCCAAAACTCTTGGCAATTTTGTAAATGAGAACAACGGCCCGCGCGTTGTCCTCCACGAACCGATAAAAGTTAGAGAGAATACAATAATTCATTTGCGTATCAGAAAACCCGATCCTTATCGTATGCAAGTTGGTTGTAATGACTTTGATATATCTGATTACGCCACTTTTAAAAATGAGCATCTATCCAAATATCCAAACAATCTGCGTCTGATTGTAAGAGAGAATTATGAAATGATTGAATTTTTTAACCCCGATTATGATGTGTTAGCTTATATACTATCAAAATGATTTTATGAAAGCGATATTTTTTGAAAAACCAGGCGGGCTAGACGTTCTCCAACATGGAGAGTTACCAACCCCAAAACCGCAAAGGGGCGAAGCCCTTGTGCGAGTGCGGGCGGCTGGCCTAAATCGCCTTGATATTTGGTTGCGAGAGGACAAGGAAAACGCGCGCAGTATTCCCATGCCGCACATTTCCGGCTCGGATGCCGCCGGAATAATTGAGGAGATAAATGGCGAGGGTTCATTGAAAGTCGGACAAGAAGTGGTTTTGAATCCAGCTATTCCTTGTGGTACTTGTTCGCGTTGCAAAAACGGAGAGTCGTGTGAGCTTGTTAAAATTTTCGGTGTCAAAAATCAAGGTAGCTACGCCGAATATATTACTGCACCAATCTCGCAATTCTATCCAAAACCAAAAAATATTTCTTTTGCTGAAGCGGCGGCGTTTCCGCTGACGTTTCTGACTGCGTGGCACATGCTCGCTGGGAGAGCAAATCTGCAAAAAGGCGAAATAGTTTTTGTTTGGGGTGCGTCTGGCGGCTTGGGTTCGTCTGCTATCCAAGTGGCCAAATATCTCGGCGCAAAAGTTATCGCCGCCGCTAAGTCCGAAGAAGACGCAAGGCAAATCCGCGAGATTGGCGCAGATGAAATTGTAATTTATACCAAAGGAAATGTTGAAAGTACAGTAAAAAATCTGACAAATGGACTTGGCGTTGATGTAGTTTTTGAAAGTGTTGGCGAAAAGACATGGAGTACGACACTCGCTATGCTTCGCCCATTCGGTCGTGTTGTCATCGCCGGAACAACAAGCGGCGAGATGGGTACGCAGGATTTGAGCGATATTTATGTCCGCCAACTTTCGATTTTTGGAGCGAGAATGGGAACAAAAGAGGAGTTTGAGAAAGTTTTGGAGATTGTCGCGGCAGGAAAACTAAAACCGATTATTGATAAAACATTCTCGCTCAAAGATGCGGCTGAAGCGCAAGGACGAATGGTTGAAGGTAAACATTTTGGCAAAATTGTGCTAGAAATACAGTGAGCGGCGCGCCAACTTCGTTGGCACGAAATTCGGCGGCGGCGGAAAGCGAGGG
>CAYRYI010000040.1:0-4291 GCA_964428455.1 uncultured Candidatus Saccharibacteria bacterium | reverse complement strand
AAAGGTTCGAGCTTCGTTCAGCAATTGCGACCACCAACAAAACCGCCGGTCCTATGGCCGGCGGTTTTGTCTTACCCTAAGAGAACTCGAGCCTTGAGTTCTCATATAGAGGGGGGTGGAAGACTTCGCTTATACACAAGTGGGTGGCGTAATGCTTTCTCCCGAAAGCAATTTATTGCCCCCTGGTAGTGACAGTTTGACCGAAGTTCCAAAGATCCCCCTCCGTACAAGCTCTCAAGCGTCGTTCTCCTCTTGCGGAGTGCTGCATAAATAATTTAACTGTTTACGCTTCCATTATAGTACTTTATGGAATTCAGCGTGGAAGGCGTGTGGACAACCTGCGAAGAAAGTGTAGAAAGCCGCCAAATCATCTAGCTCCATATAGGCGCGAAGCCAACTGTTGATACGCGTAAAAGCCCGACGGCTTGACAATCGGGAACATCAGCCAGACAGTATCCGAACCGGCAGGAATTAAAACATCACATCATCCTCCGACCGCTTGTATGAGTGAAGTCTGTTTTTCTTAAACCAGAGCCGCAGTTCATTTTTAGATTCGGCGGGATTGCCTGACGCATGAATTAAATTGCGCAACGCGCGCTTATTGGCATTAGCCAGCGCTGGTGAATCCACTGAAAAGTCTCCGCGAATCGTCCCCATCTCGGCGAATGCCGGAATTGTCGGACCTACGATTTTTCGCACCATGCGAATGGCATGAACCCCCTCAATCGCAATTTTCACCACCGGCCCTTCGGTCATGAAATCCAAAAGCCAGCCGCGCACCTGTAAACCAATTTTATACGGATCGTCAGCGCCAAATTCTTTTTTGAGGTCTACCGGGATTTTGAATTCCTGATAAGTTTTAAGAGTATTCGCGCCGAGCCCGGTGATCCAGGTCTTATCTTTCGGATAATGCCGGTCCATTTCTTTTCTGGTCGCCCAAATCATCTCGAGTGCTACGATTTTTAGCCCCCGCTGCTCGATCCGGCGGATAACCTCGCCCGTAAGCCCGCGCTTCACGCCGTCGGGTTTTACAATCACAAATGTTTTTTCTTCAGTCAACTTTTTCATACGAAGCCGCTAAAATTAACACTCACCACTCTACCAAAGGCAGAGCTTGCCAGCAATACAGGGCCGCAGCCATTTAAAAAATCCCTCCCGTTGCGTCTTCGCAACGGGAGGATCACCTCCGCGGCCAAATCTCAAGAAAATCTGACCGCCAGAATCTAAACTCCCTCGGCCTCGGCGATTTCGGTCCAGGAACGCAACTAGCCGTCATACCAAACAAGATGATCGGCGCTCTTGCCGGAGGGCGCGGGTGATGGCGCTTCGTCATCCTTCCCGCGATCCAGCACGCTGCTGACAAAATCGTCTCTTCGCACCTGTGCTAATAGATGCGGGCATAACAGTTTCTGATCCTGATATTCCGGGTCGCTCAAGCATTCGCGACACGCTGGCATAAGCGCCTCCGTAGAAGTACGACGTGCACTGCGCCAATACAACGCCCAAGAGTTTTATTCCCGAGGGCTGGGCATCCGCGGTGCCTCGGTAAGAGGCCTTGGACGGATGGGATCATGGTGGCCTCCGTAGCCAGGCCCCCGCCCTCGGAAAACGAAGATCCCCCACCGCGTCGGTGAGGGATCGGCTTTGCGTAATTTAGAGAACTCGCTATGCGTTACGCCCCAACCTCTCACCGGTCATTCGAAGAATGACGCCCAAAAGCCCGAGGATCAGAATCCCGAACTCGAGCGTTGTCAGAATGAGGTTGGATTGCATCGGCATAACTTAAATCTATTTATATCTGAAAGAAGAATCGCCGTCAACCCCGTTAGAAGTCAAAAATTATCCATAGTTTCCAGGAGGACGTAGAGCGAAAGCGGCTAACGCCTTGTCGCTATTGTTGACGCAAGTTCATCTTAAACTTCTAACGGGGTCAAACTTAGCCGTCCACAGAACGCGGTTATATACCTACTTAGCCGTTGCTGTCGTAACGGACCGGCCGTCGCTTGAGATTACGACATCGCCGTCGCGGTCAGTCCGAAATACTTGTTTGCTGAAAGCCGCCAGCCGGTCAAGAATCTCCTGATGCGGATGGCCGTACCGGTTATTGCGCCCCGCCGAAACCACCGAGATCCCCGGCGACACCGCCGCCAAAAATATCTCCGACGAAGAGGTGCGCGACCCGTGATGCCCGACTTTCAACATATTCGCGCGCGGATTGATGCCGCGCCCAAGTATACCTCGTTCGATTTCATCCTCCGCGTCTCCCATCAGCAAGAATTTAGAGGCGCCGAAAGAAACCAGCGCCGTTACGTTCGCATCATGCGGATTTTTAAGCGAGACGGCGCTCATGACGCCGAAAGGCGAAAGAATTTGCACCCGCGCATACCTTCCTATCCCAACCCGCATACCGAGAACAGCAGAATGCGAAACAATGTTGTTTTCTTTTTTGAGTTTTTGCCACTCCGCGTATTCGGCGGTGCCGTAATTCGCGTTGGATTCGATAACCGCGCCGACGCGGTATCGCTTGATAACGTCCACTAAGCCCCCAACGTGATCCGCATGAGGATGCGTGAGAATCACAAGATCAACCGTGCGATCCCAAAAGGGCATAACCGACCCCAGTTTTTGCAAAATCCGCGCATCGCCCCCGCCGTCTATAAGCACCTGGAACCTGTCGGGCGTTTCGATAAATACCGCATCCGCCTGTCCCACGTCAAAAACCGTGAGCGACAAAACGCTCCGATCCTTCAGAGAAAAAAGAAGCGACCAAACGCCGAGCGCCGCAATCAAGGAAATCCCCAGCACCGTCCAAAGAATCCGCGGGCGTGATTTATTCGGCATAATTTTTTAAGTTGAGCCCGCTAAAGCGAGCAATAACATAGCGCGCCGTAATCCAGAGGGGCGGGGCGGCAAACACCAAGCTTGCATATTTGGGGAGTATGGCGGCGGCAAAACGAAAATCGGCGAACAACTTAATCACAAAAAATTCGTACCAAACTATGATGTGCAAAGCCCAGCCGGCAACCCAAGCCAGCGGCGCATAAAACATGGCTAAGACTCCCACAATGAAGCCAAGAAGCATGGTTTGCGGTATGACCGGCAGTATCAAGATGTTTGCCAATGGGCCAACGAGCGAAACCGTGCCGAAGTGCCATAAAATCAAGGGATAGACAAAGAGTTCCGCTGAAATAGTGGCAACCAAGAACTCACGGATCTTCCAAGGATTCGGCAGGCGTTCTGTGTAGGGTTCCAAAAGCGGCGGGACAAGAATGATGCCTAAGGTCGCCAAGAATGAAAGCTGGAACGACAGGTCAAAACGCAAAATATAGGGATTCGCGAAGGCCATGAGAACCGCGGCAAAAACCAGCGCGTTTGTGACGTCATAGATCCTGCCGCGCTCACGGGCCACCAGTATCAAGATGCCCATGAAAGCCGCCCGAACCACCGAGGCTCCCCCGCCGACAAGAATCACAAAAAGAACAATCACCGCACTAGCCAGGAAAAACCGTGATCGCTCGGAAAGATGAAAGAGCCCGAAAACCCACGAAACCGCGAGCGCGATCATGGTGATATTAAACCCCGAGAGCGCGATCATATGCGAGGTACTCGTGCGATTAAGTGCTTCGCGAAAGTCATCACTCAATGACGCGCGCTCCCCCAATAAGATCCCCAGCGTAAATCCCGCGTCCGGTTCGGGCAGAGCCAAACCGACGGCCTTTTCAAATCTAACTTTTAGCTCATCGAGTAATCTCAAGAATGAAAAGGGTTGGGGGCGAACCAGCGCCATATCTGGGAAACTCACCACCGCCGCGATGCCGCGGCGCAGAAGCGAGACGCGGTATTCCGGATAATCTTGCGGCAAAGATTCAACGACTCCGGAAACTGTTACGGTTTCGCCGCGGCGAAACTCCGGAAACCGGCGCGCCGTGATTAAGATGCGAAGGTCCTGGCCAGTAATCTCCGGGGTTTTTATAACGTAGCGCGCCACCTGGCCCTTGATATCCGGCGGCTCCATGATTTGGCCGGCGAATGTTCTTTTGAGTCCAAGATGCGGCGCGATGGAATCATCCGGCACTAGCGCCATGCTCATACGAAAAGTCCCTAACGCAAGACTAGCTATCGCGATTCCGATAACTAATGCTGTCCGTCCCCATCTTAAACCAAGCGCGGCCAATACCGCCCCCAACACAAAAGCTGCCCAAACCACCGTCAGCGGAACAGCCACAAATGACGCGGCCAAAACTCCCGCGAGAAACGCGAGAAAAACCAGAAATCCGGCGAGCGAAAGCGG
>CAYRYI010000039.1:0-6245 GCA_964428455.1 uncultured Candidatus Saccharibacteria bacterium | reverse complement strand
CATGGTGGAAAGAAAGACGCGCTATCTTGCTTCTGACAAGAAAAGCTCCCTTAATATACCGCGGTGGAGGTTAATCGATCGAGACGAAGGGTTTAATGCATCCGTTGCGGCTCCTATGTTCATCGGCAAAAATATCGTGGGGGCGTTCGAGGTGTTTTATAAAAAACAAAAAACCTCGTTTCTGCCGGGTGAATTGCAGTTTATAGAAATTACCGCCGATCAGGTCGCCGTCACGATTGAAAACATCAAGAATTATGACACCATCCTGCGTTCCGGAAAAAGCCTGCTCGATCAGGTCGAGCGGCTTTCCGAGCTCCAAAAAATCACTCAATCGTTGAGCTTGAGCGCCCATACATCCATTGACGAACCCCTGAAAGTTTTTAACGAATATCTCGAAAGGCGATTCAATATCAAAGGATTGGTGATCTTTCAAAGAGAAGAATCAAGCGGTGTCCTGAAGCTTTCCACCTCGTTGGGGGTCTCAAAGCCGCTGAACGATTATTTGAAAGCCCACCTGCAACAGCCGGGCCCGGGAACTTTATCGGGGCTCGCGTTCCAAGACAAAGAGATAAAGACTTCATCGAAAGTTTTTGTGGATGAGCGATTAGTGAAGCCCTCGCGAATTATGCTCTCCATAGAAGGACGATCCGCCATGATCGCCGTACCCCTTGTAGTGCAGGATGAAGCCCTAGGGGTTATGACCGCGCTCTACCAAGAGCCGCATGTGTTTTCCAGAGAGGAGATCGCGATTTTAGACATGGCGGCCCGGTTTCTGGGGGTTTCGCTTCTCAATATTAACTTTTTTGAATCGCTTGTTTCGGAGAAACAAAAAACGGCCAACATGATTAACAGTTTGAATGAAGGCATAATCTTATATGACAACGACGGCAAGATTCTTCTTTTGAATCCCAAAGCCGAGGAACTGTTGCTGGTTCGGTCGGCAGACCTTATCGGGCAAGTCGTAACGCAGGAAATTTCCCAAAGAAATGTTTTCTTGAAGAACATTTACCAAATCGGCCGGATTGCCTTAGGCGATTACGAAAAAGGGGAGTATGCGACCGAGGGGTCGGAGCGCGTGATATTAGAGGTCACCTTAGTGCCCGTGCGAGGCCCCGGCTATTTAAAGACGGGATCCATGAGGATCCTCCGCGATATCACCCGGGAAAAGGAGATAGACACGCTGAAGTCAAAATTTATTTCTACCGCCTCGCACCAGCTTCGCACGCCGCTGGCGGGGCTCCGGTGGGCGCTGAATCTCTTGGGGAGCGGCGAGGAGGGTGTTTTGAACCCGCAACAGCATGATCTGGTCAGGAAGACTTCCGACGTTGTCAGCAATCTGAATAAACTTTTGGACGAACTTCTTACGATATCCCGAGCGGAGGAAGAGGGGCTGACGTATAACTTCGAGAAATGCGACCTAGCGCCGCTCGTGAAGAAAATCATCGCCGATATGTCCATTCCAATCAAAGAGCACGATCTATCGGTGTCTCTGGCGGCGCCCGAACAACCGCTGCCTTCAGTAAATGTTGATCCCGTAATTATTTCCATGGCGATCCGCAATGTCATTGACAATGCCATCCGCTATTCACTGCCCAAAGGAGCCATTCGGGTATCTTTGGGTGCGGCAGATCAGAATGTCATGCTTTCGGTCAAAGACTCCGGCATCGGCATTCTGGGGGAGGATCAAAAGTTCATATTTTCCAAATTCTTCCGCGCTAAAAACGCACAACTGTACCAAACAGAAGGGTCGGGGCTGGGCCTCTATCTTGTAAAGAAGATAATCGAGAGGCATAACGGCCGGATAACTTTCGAATCCAAAAAAGGCGAGGGGTCGGAATTTTATATCTATCTCCCTATCGCAGATCCCAAGGCTTCGCAATGAGTGCGGCAAACCAAAAATCTCTCCGCTTCATGCGGAGAGATTTTTGGTTTTAGGCTAAGACAGATAAGATATCCTAGGTTCTTGCCTCTTTGTCAAAGACTGTTTGCTGGGCGGAGCCGAAGACTCCCTCCTTTTCCAGAATGGCCGTCCGCAGATAGGCGCTCACATAGCCGAACGCGAGCCCCACCATGGATGCCAGCCAGATCGGCCAGAGTGAGTTTTCCGGCGTAGTTAATCCCACGCCCCCACCGCTTCCGAACACGTAAGCGAAATATCCGGCAAAGGAGAAGAAGTAAGCAGGCGCCAATTCAAACCAATCGGTGAGTTCCAGCAGCACTATAATGAAGCATACACTAAAGACCGTTGCCGGCAGTCCAAAGGTGGCCCCAAAGACGTTCGTGAAATAGGGCATGGCCCATAGGGTGATATACCCAAAAGCAATGCCTCCCGTAAGTCCGATGATCTCTTTGGGAAGCCGCGATGGTTTAGCGCCAGCTATGAAATAAAGCGCCCAACTTATAAATATCATCCAAACCGGGATTGTAAGCCAGTTCGCCGCGAATAGAGAGAACGCGGCCAGAATCCCGATAATAATTGGGATCGGTAGAAATTTTGTAAATGTCATTGAGATTTTGTCTATTTCTTATTTATATAACACGACTTTTCTATTAATCAGTATGAGGTATTACAAGACATACATCAAGTAACTTGTACACACCCCCCATAGCTCCTTTTGGGTCAAAATACTCGAATCCTGCTGCTCTTTTTGACGGGCATTGTCCACTCTAGGCGTTTTGGCTATACTGTGGGTAGTATCAGCAGAGTTATTTCGTGCCTTTACTATGGATCAAGACAGCAAAAAGGTGCTTCTAATTGAAGACGATGAGTTTCTCTCCCAGCTCTTAGCAAATAAATTTAAGAAGGTGGGGCTGGATTTTGATGTCGCTCCCGACGCAGAAAAGGGGTTAGCAAAAGTGCGCGCGGGTACCTGCGGTCTGATCGTACTTGATATTATTCTGCCCGGCATGGACGGTTACGAGGCCCTGCGGCAGATAAAAGCCGATCGGGAGCTCGCTAAAATTCCCGTGCTCATACTCTCAAATCTTGGCCAGCAGGAAGAAATAAAATTGGGTTTAAGCTTGGGTGCAGAGACATATCTTGTAAAAGCCCAAGTCAGTCTTGATGAGATCGTGGGTGAAATAAATCGCATTTTGGCGAGAAAATCCGGTTGACCCCGTTAGAGGTTCGGCCAGGTCTGTTTTAGCCGAAAGAATCTAAGGCGAAGCCCCGCCTGCCATCTGCCTGCCACCCGAACTTAAGGAATTATAGGTAACATGTTTTATTTCCCATACTGCTTACGAAACTCGGGTGAATGCCTATGACGGGCAGGCCTGCCTGCCGGTAGGCAGCGCTTTCGCTCTCATACTCGGGGATTTAGAAAGATTATCTTAAAACCTCTAACGGGGTTGACTCGAATTGTCGGCGCGTGCCGGTGTCTGCGGCAACGCGTTTAGCTTATGGACGACATACCAAAGCAGCTGGCTGACCAAAGAGAGTTATTGGAAAAAATTTACCGCTCGACGGAAAAAACGCGTCGAGCTTTTACCTGGACGCTGGTAATTTCGATTCTCGTAATTATTCTCCCGCTTATAGTGATGGTGTTTATGATGCCGTCTTTAATCAGCGCCTATTCGGGGCTGTTGCAGTAGCCGAGCGGGCCCGAGTGCGTTTTTACCCCGTTAGAGATCCGCCCCCGAGGAGCGGCAGATGCCTGGGGCATCTTATCTCTAACGGGGTTTACGTCCGCGGTTTTTTAATTTAGGATGGGCGTGGTTATGATGCCGCTGGCGAGTTATCGGTGTAAGCAGTGCGGCAAACTGCTTTTAAAAGCGACACTTGTTGACAGTGAGCTGGAGGTAAAGTGCAACCGGTGCCACGCGATCAATATTTTCAAGGGCGCCGATGGCTGTACGCTGATTTGTTTGAAAGATAGTTGCCCGCATCGCATTCCGGCGGTGCGCCAGGCGGAAACATTGTGAAGTTAACCATTTTGGTTTATCTTTTACGGTTTAATTTGTATTTTCTAAGTCTATGAGCAAATTTTCTATCTCAATGATCGTACTGGCGCTGGTTCTTGGCGGCAGTGTAGTTTACCTTGGATCGAAAACTAAGCGTCCGACCGGCGAACTCGCGGCGGGCATATCGGTAAACGCTTCGGATCACGTAAAGGGCAGCTCTACCGCCCCAGTAGTTCTCATTGAGTACAGTGATTTTCAGTGTCCCGCCTGCGGTTATTTTTATCCGATTTTGGAAGAGCTCGCAGCAAGGCATGAGAATGATATGTTGTTCGTGTATCGCCATTTTCCGCTGACGCAAATCCATAAGCACGCTAAACCCGCGGCCCAAGCCGCCGAGGCCGCAGCGCTCCAGGGTAAGTTCTGGGAGATGCATAACCTGATTTTTGACAATCAGTCCGCCTGGTCGGTGCTACCGAGCGCTCGTGAGACATTTGTGAGATACGCCAAAGATTTAGGGCTTGATCTCGTAAAATTCCAGTCCGACATGGATTCGGACGAAACCGCGAAAAAGATCGATGCCGATTCGCGCGGCGGCGTAGAGGCTGGGCTGAACAGCACGCCATCATTTTTTCTGAATGGTAAAAGAATTCAAAACCCGCGAAGTTTGGAAGAATTTGAAAATCTAATCAGCGCCGCAAAAAATGCCAGCCAATAGATTGGTCGTATTTGTCATTTTAATTGCGAGCATCGTTGGATTTACCGATGCCAGTTATCTTGCCGCCAAATACTACAGCGGCTCGGCAGTTGAGTGCGCGATTCTGGCTGGCTGCGCCCAAGTTACCACGAGTCAGTACGCCGAGATCGCCGGAGTTTCCATTGCCTTGGTTGGGGCGATCTATTACTTCCTGCTTTTTGTTCTCGGGGTACTATTCCGCGAGAAGTCGGATGCGCGCTTCTTGGCCGCTATAGTCGCGCTTAGCGGGTTGGGATTTTTGGCTTCGATCTGGTTCACATATCTGCAAGTCGCGGTGATCAGGGCGCTTTGCGTTTACTGTCTGACCTCCGCGGCTTCGACGACGGCAATATTCGTTTCCAGTTTGTTTTTAGTCAAGATGCGGCAGAGGCCGCCGGGCCCGGTGGATAACCTAGCGAGCCCCGGGGTATATAATAAAAGCGCTTGAGTCTTTGGATGATGGGCTGGTATACCTTTCTTATCGTGATGCATATTATCGGCACCGCGCTTGGCGCGGGGGGCGCTACGGTTAGCGACCTTTCATTTTTCCGGAGCGTACGAGACGGCAAAGTTGATCGGAGCGAGCTGGACCTCTTAAAAACCATCTCGATGGCGGTCTGGGCGGGATTCGGCATACTGGTTTTTTCCGGCTTCGGGTTTTTTCTGCTTTATCGCATCCAAAGTCCGGAGCTGGGTCTGATTTATAACCCGAAACTTCTCGCAAAGCTTACCATTGTCTTGGTAGTCTTTTTTAACGGGCTTTTAATGCACGCCAAAGTTTTTCCCTTGCTTGAGTCATTCGTTGACAGGCCGCTATTTAACCCCGATTTTTCTAAAAGAGCCCCAATCGCCTTTACCACCGGCGCTATCTCCATAATTTCATGGTACTCGGCGCTGATTTTGGGTGCCTGGCGGGGGCTGGACTGGTCGTACGGAGCTATCATGGGAAGCTATCTCGCGGTAGTTGCGGTAGGCATCATATTTGCCAACATCGTCGGTCGGCAGTTAATTAAGAAATTTGGAACCAATCAACTATGACACCCGCGTTAGCGCAGCTTCTAATAGGGCATGTGGTATTGGGACTTTTGGGGATAACTCTTTTTGTCATAGTGACAGTTGGTCTCATGCGGGATCTATTGCGCATTAGTTTGATTAAGTGGAGCGCCTTTTTCGGATTTGTTTCGTTTGTCGCGTCATGGATTACGGGCGGTTACTATTATGCGACCTATTACGGCAAGGCGGTGAAACCGGTGATAAAAGCCGGAGCGTATCCCTGGGCGCATAATTTCGTGATGGAGGCGAAGGAGCATGTGTTTTTGGTCCTGCCGTTTCTGGCGGCTACGGTTTGGCTGGTCTTATGGCTTTTGGGAGGTTCATTAGAAACAGCGCCGGGACTTAAACGCGCTGCGCTCCTGTTGTCTTGGACAATCGTCGTTCTTGGGGTCGCGATTACCTTGTCCGGCATGGTTATCTCGGGCGCGGTAATACCGAAATAATCTTTATGGAGCATAGGCAAAAAGCAGTAAAGTCATTCGCCATCGGTGCGGTTCTTACCGCGGTTTTTGTAGCAGCGGTGACGATCGCGGCGGAGCTTGTGCCGCCCTTGAAAACA
>CAYRYI010000038.1:0-6299 GCA_964428455.1 uncultured Candidatus Saccharibacteria bacterium | reverse complement strand
ACGCCAACAATATAAAAACAGAACTAGATGAACTTTTAGCCAAACTCTCCGACCCAGAGTTTCTTTCGAGCGCCCAAGGCGAAGCTAAAAAGGCCGGCGCCAGGATCCAGAAATTGCAGCGGATGCTGACAGCCCATGAGGCCTTAAAAAACACCGAGAACGAACTCCGGGCTCTTGAGGATCTGAAGAAAGAATCCGGGGCAACCGATGAAATCGCCGCCCTTGAAGCCGAGATTGCGGCTAACGCCGAAGCCGCCAGAGCTAAAATCGCGGAGCTCGAAAACGAAAATGTCAGCGCTCCCCCGCCCTCCGATATGATTATGGAGATAAGGGCCGGTGCTGGCGGCAACGAAGCATCGCTCTTCGCCGCGGAATTATTTTCACTATACTCAAAGTTTGCCGAACGGCGCGGCTGGGAAGTAAATATAATTTCCAAATCGGAATCGGAGGCCAGCGGCTACAAAGAAATCATTTTTGAAATAAACGGCCAAGACGCCTATAAGACCCTGCGCTACGAGTCGGGGGTACATCGAGTACAACGCATTCCCATAACCGAAAAGCAAGGACGGATCCACACCTCGACCGCTTCGGTCGCGGTCTTGCCGCAGGTAAAAGACATTGACGTGGAACTGAGACCCCAAGACATCAAGGTGGAATTTCATAAATCCTCCGGCCCGGGCGGGCAGAACGTCAATAAAGTGGAAACGGCCGTCCGAATCACGCACCTCCCGACAGGCTTTGTCGTCGGTTCGCAAGAAGGACGCTCGCAATTAAAGAACCGCGAACGCGCCATGTCTCTTCTCCGCGCGAGAATCTACGATATCCGGCGCCAAACCGAAGAGAAGAAACTAGCGGCGGAGCGCAAATCCCAGATCGGAACCGGAGACCGCTCCGAAAAAATCCGCACTTACAACTTCCCCCAAGACCGCGTTACGGATCACCGCATCAACGAGAGCTGGCATAACATCGAATCGATCATGGAAGGAAAAATCGACGACATAGTCGCGGCGTTTCAAACTAAATAATCTAGCCTCCAGTTGCTAATCTCCAAGTTCTAATCTCTTAGCTCTATTTATTAGATTGCCCGTTCAATATCCTGCGATAACGAATAGACACGGTTGGCATACGAGATGCAGGCATACCGCGCGCTGCCGCTCGCGGGACAGTTTGGTCTGCCGCTGATATAAGTGCGAGCCGCGGCGATCTCGCCTGTTTTAGTCTTGGATTTTGCGCCCGAATCGGCCAGAAAGAGACCCGCCGCCGTAAACGAGTCCTCGACTACCCAGGGACTGGCAATTGATCTCCCCACGATCTCGGCTACCCGTCCGTTAAAAAGAAGCCAAGTGGTCGGAATGAACTGCGCCGGTCCCATGGCGCCGCCGCAGCCATAATTCGGTTTTCTGGAAACTGGCATTTTATCCGGATCGAGCCCAAGCTCTCCGGTAATTTGAAAAAATGCGGCTTTTTGCTTTTCGGCTGTCGTTCGCCTGCCGAGATTTACGTAGCAGTCATACATATCGGTTTTCCAGTTGCCCGTCCCCAGATTGCTGCCGACGGTAATCTGTCCGTTTTCGAACTGCCTGCCAGTTTCTACCTCTAAAAGCGCTAAAAGGAAAGCTACCCTGATGCCAACACGGTCCGCCGCCAGTCTCGCGTACTTCAGAGCTTCTTCCGCCGTGATTCCTGTCTTTTCTAAATAAAACAGCTGGTTGCGAATGGCGGCGATGTCGGTCTTTTTCTTTTTGAGCAGTTCTTGGAACAGCGACTCCTTGCCCTGTGTCAGTTTCAACAACTGATCGCGCTCTAGGCGTTTTTGCCCAAGCCCGCGCTTATCAACTTCTTGGATTGCTTTGGCTTGCTGCTGCTCTTCGCGGAATTCTTCCAGCTCCGCCTTTTCTTTTTCAAGCTTAATCTTACGCTCGCGAAGCCCATCCAGTGTTTCTTGAATTTTTTTCTGCAACGACTCGAGGCTATTCAGCGCACCGAAAAAGTCCGACAGGTTGTCATTGGAGAGCATGATCTCAACCAGATTATCGTCGCTTCGCGCCGCAAGCTCGCGCACCGAGCCAGCCAGTTCCCGCTGTGACACGCTAATCTCTTTAATTAACTCTTTGATCGTGACGGACTTTTTTACAATATCAGTTTCAGTCTGGCGAATAACAAGCGTGAGTCTCCTAATCTCAAGCTCGCGTTGGCGGATCTGATTGTCCAAAAGTTTCAGGTCGTTCTTCAGCGTCCGCGCCTCAGCTTGCACCGACTGGATAGTTTTATCAATGGCCTCTGCTTCGCGTTCCAGGGCTTCTAGCTGTCTTGTCAAAGTCTCGCGATCAACCGTGCCGTTTGATTCTTGCGCCCCGATAACCGCGGGAAAAACTAAGATAACGGTCATCAATACGGTAATGATGCCAAGACTCCAATGATAATTATTTTTTGTAATTAAACTAGAACCCATACCAAAAACAAAACCGCTACCAGTTAAAAACCCGGAAGGCCAGAGGCTACGACTTTATTATACTAAACTCGCACCTAGCTGTATGTATGACGTTTTTTGCCTTGACGCTGACAAGCCCCAGATCTATTCCTCCGCGGCCTTTTCCGCGGCCTCTTTTTCAGCTTCAACCTTCAAATCCGCTTCGCGTTCGGTCTCAACCTGAACGGGAGCCGCCGGCTCCACTCCTTCCAAGGCTTTTAATTCCTCTTCCGAGCGCGGAGCCTCCACAAGCGTTATGACATCATCCTGCTCCGCGATAATTTTAACGCCGCTAGGCGCCGTAAGATCGCCAATAGTAATTCGATCATTGACGTGTTCGAGCTTATGCAGGTCAATCTGAATGGTATGCGGCAAGTCTTTGGGCAGGGCGGAAATTTCAACCTCATGCATGACCCTAACCAAAATCCCGCCCTCAGCTTTAACTGCGGATGCCTCCCCAACAAATTCAAACGGTACTTTGGCGCGAATTTCTTTATCCATGCGCACCGAAAGAAAATCAGCATGGATCGGCAAGCCCGTTAAGGGATCAACCGCCACATCGTGAATCAGCACGTTATGCTGCTTCCCCCCGACAAGAAGGTTAACCAGCGACGACTCACCGGCCGCCTCAAGCACTTTTTGGAAAGACTTCAACGGCACCGCGAGCGCCACCGAAGCCGTCTCTGCGCCGTAAAGCACTGCAGGCAAAAGGCCGCCCTTGCGGATGGTTTTTGACCTTTTACCTAATACTTCGCGCTTTTCCGCCTGTAGTTCGATGGGCATATATACTCAAAGTAATTTAACATAAGACGCCTGGAAATAAAAGAGCCCGGCGCTATCCTGACGTGATAGCGCCGGGCCGTTGCTCCAGTGAGACGCGCGTCTTTATCAGACCGCCAGGACCTTCTTTACCCAGTCGAAAAGCTTGTTAATCTCGAACTTGTCGACGACCTTATCCGGAATGTCGCCCTTCGGGCTACAGCGGATTTCATCTTCCGGATAATGACTGGCAACCAAAATGCGTGGCCGATTCGGGAGAGCGGCAGCCTCTAGCACTACTGCGCCGCCAATCCCCCGCCAAGAAGTTACGACCACGCGAGGCTGACCCTCCCGAAGGGCCTTGGCAACATCAGTACCCGGCATCACCCAGTGAAACTCACAGCGCTCCAGGAGTTGGTGCTTAGCCGCGAGTTCGGCGAGTTCCGCCAAGACTTCCGGACTTGATTCGAAGAAAAGAACGTCAGGCATTGAGCTTCACCTCCTCGCTGGTTGGGATTCTATGTTATCAAGAAACTCGGACGCTTCATCGGCGATATCCGACAGGGAATGCGGTTTGTGGAAGATACGATCAACGGTACAAAGCGCGCTTTCCAGCTCCACGGCCGTAACGTCCAGGATGGTATAAAGCCAGAACCCCGGCCGCAGTTCGCATACCGCGCGCGCTTTATGTATGACCGTTACTCCAATGCTTACCCACTCGGTTATGATGAGCCGCGGAGAATGTTCAATCAGCTCCCGCTGAATGAAAATATCCTGCCCAAGCCCGCCATTGCGTTGCAATAGATAAACGGCATGCGGGATTTGCCTGCGGCCGAAGACCTCTCTGGCCGCCTCGCAGACGGAGTCGCTGATGTCAAACACCACAACGGGCGTCTGGCGCATATTTTCATCCCCTTTCCGGTCGTATGTGTTCGTTCATTGCACGGGATTCGCCGGCGCTTTATTTTCAAGAACCGCGATGATATTTTTGGCCGCGACCTCGCCCATCTTCTGGCGAGTATCTTCGGTCGCGGATGCAATATGCGGCGTAACAATTACGTTGTCAAGGTCTTTTAGCGTGGGGTCCATCGCCGGCTCGTTTTCAAAAACATCCAACGCCGCCCCTTTGATGACTTTATCGCGGAGGGCTTCGGCGAGCGCATGCTCATCCACGATCGGCCCGCGCGAGGTGTTTACGAGATAGGCCGTTGGTTTCATCATGCGGAGCCGCTCGGCATTGATTAGATGCTTGGTGGTCGGTAATAGCGGAACGTGTATCGAGATAAAATCCGCTTCTTTTAAAACGGCCTCCGGAGTTTCTCTAAATTGGGCCTCAATTTCCTTCTCAAAATTCTCATTCCGCTTCACATCGTAATACAGCACGCGCATATTGAATCCCTTGGCGCCATGATGCGCCACCAGCGATCCAATCCGCCCAAGCCCCAAGATGCCAAGCGTTTTATGCGATAAATCAGTACCGAGCAATAATTCTGGTTCCCAGCCAATGTACTTCCCCGCCCGCATGAATTTATCGGCCTCCACTACGCGATGCGCAATCGAAAGCATCAGAGCGAATGCGTGTTCGGCTACAGTTTCGGTTAAAACATCTGGAGTGTTCGTAACAACGATGCCAAGTTCTTTTGCCGCCGCGACATCAATATTGTCATAACCGACAGCGTAATTGGCTATAATCCTCACGGACGGCTTCCAAGCCGCCAAAACATCGCGCGTAACCTTGTCCGTAAGCTGGGCAAGAACGGCATCCGCGCCGGTTCCGCCGGAAATCAACTCGTCCGGAGTTAAAACCCGATCATGCGGGCTAATAACAATCTCATGCCCCGCCGACCGCAGCATCTCGATCCCGCGATTGGGAATTTTACGCGTTACAAAAATCTTCATAATTCACTGATTCTTAAATAATTTTAACTTCTCCATTATAAGACTCTTTAATACCTCGCGCGCCGAGGCATCAAACTTATACGGCGCAGTCTCTCCCGGTTTCTCCGACAATTCTTTGCGCAGCGCCTCGGTATAAGCCACTCTAATATCGGTATTAATGTGAATATTGGCAATTCCGGCAGCAATCGCGGCTTTGATTTGATCCTCGGGGATGCCGGATCCCGCATGGAGTACAAGTGCGACTTCTTCGGGAACTGCCGCGCGAATCGCGCGAATGCGCTCAATATCGAGCGCGGGCTCATCAAGGGAAATTCCGTGAATATTTCCTACTGCAATTGCCAAGCGGTTTACCCCGGCCGCCTCAACAAATTTTTTTGCCTCATCGGGATTTGTATAGTCCTCGGGTTTCACTTCGATTTTTTCTTTTTGAATCTTCGAATCTCCGCGCAAATATCCGAGTTCCCCTTCAATTGAAAATTGAAAATTGAAAATTGAAAATTTCGAACGCGCATATTCCACAATATCGCGCGTTCCGCGGACATTTTCCTCGAACGGCAAAGCTGACAAATCTATATGAATCGAATCATACCCAGCGTCAATCGCGCGCTTGGCCGCCTCAACGCTCTTGTGGTGATCCGCGTTTAAAAAAACAGGAATTCCAAACTCGACGCGAAATGCATCCCGAAGCGCCACCGCCTCAAGATACCCGAGATGTTCCGCCTCGCCCTCGGATGTTCCGATGATCGCGGGAGCGCCGACTTCTTTCGCCGCTTCGACAATTGCCCGCATCTGATCGGATTCAGAGGCGTTAAAGTGGCCGGTGGACCAATGTTCTTTTGTTGCTTTCGATAAAATTTCTTGCAGACTCATGCAAATTCTTAATTTACAATTCTCAATCTCCAATGAATCTTCAATGATTCAATTTTCAAATGTTAGGCCCATTTGAACATTATGCCTCAACTGAAAATTGTAAATTGAAAATTGAAAATTAATTCATCAACTGCGGCCTATAATCCTCCGGCGCTTTGGCAAGATACTCCTCAAGCCGCTCGCGCGTTAAAAGTCCTGCCCGTGCCCCGATCTGCTGCACCACCGACATTGAATTTACCGGCCCCCACATAAGAGCCTCACGCACGCTTTTGCCAAGCGCCAATGCCACCGTGAATGTCGA
>CAYRYI010000037.1:0-6381 GCA_964428455.1 uncultured Candidatus Saccharibacteria bacterium | reverse complement strand
AAAACCAACGAACCGGGGATCACGGTGAGCATCAACGGCCGTGTTGAAAGAGAAACTAACTTTCTAACGCGCGGGGCATTAGTTACCAACCTCCCCGCCGGAATGATTTCCGTTGAAGTCACGAAAGAAGGGTTCCTCCCCTGGAGAAAAAGCGTCGAGATAGAGAGGCAAGTCGTCCAGGAGTTCCCATTTATTCTTCTCGTCCCGGAGTCAATGAAGCCTTTGATCATCGCGGGGACGACCACCGCATCGAACACCGCCTCTGTACCGCGGGCGCTGATCCCCGATCCGGGAAACAAATACCTGCTTTGGGTTACCGAGTCCGGCAAAATTACGACTCTTAGCGTCATCGACAAGGCCTCCGGCAAAGATCTGCGTAACAGTATCTCACTTAAAGGAGACGAGCGATACGAAACGGCCGTTTGGAGTCCCGACGGGACGGCATTTTTTATAGTCGCCGCGGCCAAAAACGGCAAACGCTGGTATCTAGCGAGCGCGGCTGGCGGGGAATCGGAAAGGTTATTCGACCCGACCAAAACTCTTTCCCTCACTGCTTCAGCCACGTCAACGGCCCCCACCCTCCTTCGGTTACGATTGGAGGACATCAAAGATGTTGCGTGGGACCCAAGCGCCACGGGCGGTTTTTTGCTCCATGACGGAGAAAAGCTTTACCGCTGGGATCGCCGTGAGTTATTCGCGCGTCCGGTCGCGGACAGCGTGGCTGCTTTCGCGGTATTCCCCGACGAAGTCCTTTTCATCAATCGAAGCGGATTCTTTGGCCGCGCCGACCTTGACGGCTCAAACGCCGAAACTCTGGACCGCCCGGGATTTTTTATCAATGACGACCGCGCGCCGCAAATTACTAAAAACAAGAACGGCGTTATTGTCGTAAGCGACAGCAGCGGCGGGATATATACAGGCAAAAGAGAAGCCATGAAATTAGCTCCCGTCGCCGGAAATATCAGCCGCGTAAAATTTTCGCCGAATAAAGATTTGATCGGCTACACCGAAAACGGGAAATTGATGGTTCGATTCCTGGAGGATGAAAAGCGCCAACCCTTCCGGCCGCAAGATTCCAGCCACCGGATTCTTGACGCCATTGTTCCTATCAACGATTTTGTTTGGTTTGATCGGGAATCGGCGCATATTGTTTTCACGACGAAAAATGGAGTTTTCATCGCTGAAACTGACAATCGTTTCGATGCCAACGCTACCACCTTGAAAACCGGCCAGTTCCTCATCGCTGAAGACCCGAGCGACCCTAACAGTTTCTACCTCACCGAGGGCAAAACCATCGAGCGCGTTACGATCGACTAACTTCTGGGAAGTTTGGAGCGAGAAAAACTACTCAAATTATCAGGCTATCGGTTTGTATCCTATAAAATGCTGTAGCAAGTTATAAGATATTTCCGCTACATATTTTGCACTACCATACTACAGTGTATGATAGCACGAGGAAAATATCGAGATAGTCCCCGCTAAAATTTTGCGAATTGCGTAACTTCATACGATAGCAAAATAAGAAAAAGCCTCCACCAAGTGCGGCCAATACGGCGCACTTGGTGGAGGGTGCATCTGAAGAACCGACTACTCGGGCTCGCCGAGGAGCCACCCCTGATACTGGTGCCAGAAGGTGTCTTTCGTCCTGTCCGGCTGCCGCCAGATACGCTCACGGCCAATGAAAGACCGGAAGCTCTGATCGAACGGCGGCATAAGCGGCCAGTTCATGTAGACAAGCCCATTCTCCTTGTCCTCGGCGAACTCGCCAGGACCGCGGCCGCCGTTCCACTCGCCCTTGGTGTAGGCGGCGAGAAGCGCTTGCTTAAGGAACGCGAGCACCTCGGGATCGTCATCCTTGCACCAGCCGCAGTACTGCATGAGCCAAATCGGATGCGAGAGGTCTTCGGCGGAAGCGATCACCGTCGAGCCTCCGCTCCACTCGCCGTTCGTATGGTACTCGTCCACGTATACGAGACCAGAGAGCTCCCCCTCTCCATGATGCGTGAGTTGCTTGACCCACGGCCGATCCGGCGGACGTTCCGCTTTCTTCCCAGCGGCATACGTCGCGAGCGCGGCTTGGAAGAAGAACTTCTGTAGTCGTGAGATCTTGCAAGTTGGCATGACGCGTGTCCTCCTATCTCAAGTTGATGAGTATCGCCGGAATCGACGGGGATTTCTCGCGATCAATCTCGATGGCGCCCTCGGGGTTATGCAAGATGTACTTGCTCAAAACCTTGACCCCTCGCTCGGTTGGATAGATAACGCCCATGAGGGTGGAGCCATTCCAGATCTCGACGACCTGGGCGCCCGGCCGGATGTCATGGGCGGACATCTTTAACTCCAGCATTGAGATTTCTCCTTTGAATTGTATGGGAACTAGGAGCGCCCCCTCCTCCATTCCGCCAGTCGGAATTTTGGATGGATAAACACTTGCGCTCTTCTGACCAATCTTGTTTCCAAAATTATTCGGAAGAACACTCATTCCCGCCAGCAAGCATTGACTTCATACTGCTGGCAGGAATGAGTTTGTATCTTACAACTGACTGACCGCGAGCCGGCCGATAAGACCCACTAAAGAGCCTCGATGTTCTCGAGACACCCGAGTAGCACAAGCTCGAACTGGGCCCGGCTGTAACTGGCAAAGTTTGGCCCGATGGTGATATCGTAAGTCTCCTTTTCCCAGCCCTCACCTCTCATAGCCCAGAAAAGACTCATACTATCAAAAAACCCGAATTGGACCACGCCAGCCTGGTCGAGCGCGAGAACAGTTCTTAGCAGAAAGGGCCAGGTCTCTGGTACGTTCTTGTTGAATGTGAGCCGGAGTTTCTGACCCGGTTCAACCCCCGCAAGGGCGCGATCCAACTGTTCTTTAGTGATCATCGGCTTCTCCTTGCCCCACAAGAGGTTAACTTGCCGTTCTCATCTGCCGCAAACCACTAAAAATCCTTCTAATAAGTACCACGAAACAAAGAAAAACGCAAGGTCTCCACACATACATATCAAATAGACCGCTCGATGCGGTTTATTTGATATCTGCCCCTAAGCGAAGTGTTATTTTTTGAGACCATCGCGGAGCCAAGTAAATTATCAGAGCGCAATGCGCTACCTTAAGCAAATCCCCCAAGCGAAGAACCTCTCTCTCAAAACGCTCGAGTGAGCAAAAAGCATGGTCTTTGCGAAGCAAAGTTTTTGCGAACTCGGCAAGTTTCAAAAATCGGCTGGGATTTTTGAAACGTTTTTGAAGAGAGGTTCGAGCTATCGTTTCTGCCACTGCGGCGCCCTGCGGGCTTTTTTCAAACCGAACTTTTTGCGCTCAACCGCTCGCGGGTCGCGGGTGAGAAACCCGGCGCGCTTAAGTCTTTTGCGAAACTCCGGATTAAAAACCGTGAGCGCCCTTGAGATTCCGAGCCTGGCCGCCTCCGCTTGAGCGTGCACTCCGCCGCCTTTTACCTTAATGGAAACGCGAAACCTCCCCTCGGACTTCATCTTTCGCAACGGGTCATCAACGATCCTTTGCAGTTCCATAGTTGGGAAGTACGCCTCATATGGACGATCGTTTACAATCATTGCCATATCTCCCTTGGTGTAGAGCCGCACACGCGCCACCGCAGTTTTCCGGCGCCCCACCGCTTCAAAGTATCGATCGGATTTGGGTATATCAAAACTAAAGGCCTCACCGGCAACTTCTTGCGGCTCGGCCACCGGGGCCACCGGCTCAAGCATTTGCGTTTTTGCCTGCGGCTCTACTTTTTTGGCCCTTGCCGGCTTTGGTGTTTCCTTCTTTTTCTCTTCTTTCTTTTTCGCTGGCATATTATGGAATTATTCCGCCTCGCCGCGATACATCTTTAAATTCTTCATGCGCACGACACGGAGTTTATTCTTCGGCAGCATCCCGGACACTGCGTGTTCCAGAACCTTGCGCGAGTCTTTGGCGAATAAATCAGCGTAGCGCGTTTCCTTCAATCCGCCGTGGAATCCGGTGTGATGGCGGTACAATTTTTGATCGGGTTTCTTGCCAGTTACGCGAATGCCGTCGACATTTGTTACGGTGACTTTCGTATCACCGGGCTTGGCATAATCAAAAGCGGCGCTGCCTTTCCCCATCAGCAGTTTAGCGATTTCTGTCGCCAAGCGCCCCAATACTTTATCTGATGCGTCAATCTTAACTTCTGTCATACCATTGGTAACCACCAATCTTTACGAATATAGATGCTAAATCGACACGAAAACGTTTTCGTATCGGTTCGTGAAATTCTTCGTACCAATTCGTGGTTCATACTACACGAATTCTATTATCGCCATTCTGGCGGCATCCGACTTACGCACGCCCGTTTTCATAATCCGTGTGTAACCGCCTTCGCGCTCGCTGTATTTGGACGCAAGGTCAGTTATCAAAATTTTTGCAATTTTCGGCGAGGTTCTTGCGATAATCTGACGGCGCTTGGCGAGGGACGCTTCCGCGCCACCGAGTCTAGCAGACTTGGCCTTCGTGATCAACTCTTCCGCCATCGGACGGATTTCTTTGGCGCGCGCTTCTGTAGTCGTAATGCGTTTTTTCAAGACTAACGCCGAAATCAGGCTTTTTAGGAAAGCCCGGCGCTCGTCTCTTTTTCTGCCGAATATCCGGCCGCGTCTATTGTGCTGCATAATCGCTGCTTCTCAAAATCAAAATTTAAAAATCAAAATGCAAAATGACAAATTAAAATTAGAAATGTTATAATCTATCGCCAAGCGATACCTTAATTTTTAACTTTGATTTTTGCATTTTAAATTCTACTTTTTCAGTGATAACCCCACGCTGGCGAGATATTCTTTAATCTCCTCAATGCCATTCTCGCCCAGTCCTTCGAGTCCCATCAACTTTGCTTCGGTTTTTTTCGCCAGCGCCCCGACCGTCTTTATGCCGCCGTCAGCGAGGAGAGACGCTGTTCGCGCCGATAAGCCCGAGTCGGCAATTTTTACCTTGGCCGGATCAATCGCTTTCTTAGTCGGCACATCGGTTTCTCCGCTCGTTTCGGCTTCCGGCTCGCCTTCAGCCTTCGCTCCGGAAGGCTTAATCGCTCCGAATTGGCCCACGAGAATTTCCGCGGCTCTCGCCAGCGCCTCGCGCGGCGCGATGCTCCCGTCGGTAGTAATATGCAAGCGCAGGCGGTTGTAATCCGTCCGGTCCCCAACACGCATATTCTCGACTTCGTAATTTACATGCCGCACCGGTGAGAAAGCCGCATCAAGCGCGATCACCCCAATCTCCACCTTATCTTTCGAGCGCTGCTCCACCGGCTGATACCCAAGCCCCCGCGAGACTTCGAGCTCCATCTCAAGCGTCGTCTTTTTTTCCGTAATCGTCGCGATGTGAAGATCCGGAGATACCACCTCGAGCTGTGACGGCATTTTCAGATCCTTAGCTCTTACCTCCCGCTCGCCCTTAGCTGAGAGAACCGCGGTGTAAGGTCCCTGCCCATGAACGCGAAAACGCAGCTTCTTCAAATTGAGGATGATTTCGACCACGTCCTCAAGCACTCCATCAATCGTCGTAAATTCATGCCCCACGCCCGAGATTTTAACCGACGTCACCGCGGCTCCCTCAAGCGACGACAGAAGCACTCTGCGCAGGCTGTTGCCGATAGTGAGCCCATATCCGGGGTAAAGCCCCTCTATTTCATAAACGCCCTGATTTTCTTTTTCAAGAATAATCTTAGGCTCCGATACTGTTGGGATCATAGCTTAGTCCGCATTTTTCGCGCGCAAACGTTTTGTGGCGGTCCACGACGCTTCAATGAGAACTTGTACGCGTTATTAATAAATAATTAAGCGGCTCAAAAACTACTTCGAATAATACTCGACAACCAGACGCAGGTTCCGCTCCGAGCGCAACTCGTCCTCTTTGGGAAGCGCGCGGACAGTGACTCGCCGATCTTCTCTTGCAAGATCGAGCCAGGCCGGCGGCTCGTGCTTTTTTATGCGATTCGCCAGATCCGCAAAAAGCGGCGATTCCAAAGAGGCGGGGCGAATCGCAACCGCGTTGCCGGCGCGAACGCGATAAGATGGGATCGTCACCCGCCTGCCGTTCACCAAAATATGTCCGTGAGAAACGAGGTGCCTGGCAATGCCGCGCGAAATTGCAAGCCCCGAGCGGTACACCACGTTATCCAGGCGGCGCTCCAGAAGCTGCATCAGCGCCTCTGAGGTTTTGCCCGGCATCTCTTTGGCCTCGCCGAAAATTTTACGCAGGCCGGTATCGGTCAGACCGTAAGTGTAGCGCACCTTCTGTTTTTCGCGCATTTCCGTGCCGTACTCCGAACCTGGGCGGCGGCGCTTCTTGCCGTGCATGCCCGGCGGCGTGCCGCGCCGGATGGCGCCGCATTTTGCGCCAAGGCAGCG
>CAYRYI010000036.1:0-6554 GCA_964428455.1 uncultured Candidatus Saccharibacteria bacterium | reverse complement strand
GCGCGGCCAAGGGGATTCGGTCACAACTCTCGCTGGCTTCCGCCAGCTCGGTCGCGACCCCAGCTCGCGGCGTAGCTCGCCCACTGCGAGCAGCGCATCGCTCCGCTCTTCAAATCCCCTCCAAAAGCAAAGCAGTTTGCTTTTTTGGCGCGGCCAAGGGGATTCGAACCCCTGATCTCTTCCGTGACAGGGAAGCGCTTTGGACCAGCTAAGCTATGGCCGCTCTTCTACGCTTCGATCTGTCATCGAAGCTTCGGAAGAGCAAGATGTGCTGGAATCAGCAGTTCTCGTCCTTCCGAAACTCAAACGGATTTGAGCGGAGGAAGAAGCTATGGCTGCAAGTGGATTATGAAGTGAACGCTCCAGCATTCACTTCCATGACACGCCGCGGCCAATGAGGGCTGGAGCCTGATTATGGCCGCGATGACCTTCGTGTATTATGCGAAATGAGTGTAACAAAATTATATCTAAAAAAGAAGAGCCTGCCGCGGGGCTCAACGGCCCCGCGGCAGGCGTGCTGACACCGGCGACGCTACCCCCGGCCGCCGGACACCGGCGGCAGGCGAACGACGCCGACAAGCTCGACTTGGAAGAGCAAATCAACAGCGCCGGGACTCGACCGGTCGAACCCAACGATGAAAACATTCGGATTGACAAGGAATGTAATACGATAGCAGGGGCTATTCTCCCCGAACAATCGGATGACCTCGGAGAGGTCGCTCATCGCCTCGCCAACCGACTCTTGGATTGGTACCGTCTCGATCTTGAGTCGACGCAGGTTGATTGGGACGTTATGCACCTCCCTCAAGAAAACCTCCTGGAACTGCCAGTCGGCGAGTTGCCAGACCAACTGGATCTGACCCGACCCCGACCCGATTCGCACGACTGCCTCGCAGACCTCGGCGCTCACGAGGGGACTCCCCGCAAGCGGTTGAACCGCGATCGAGATTCCTCCATCGCTGGACGCGATGCGTTCGAGGACCAGGGCATTGATGACGTCAAAGACGTTGACCTCCTGCGGGATCAGCGACTCGAAATCCGCCGCGGCCACCATTGGTACCCCGAGAACCGCCGCCAGCACCATCACGACTAGCACTAGCCGAGTCATCACTCACCTCCGTGCAAGAGTGAACAGCAAGCCACCACATGGCGACAATGTGTCATCAGAAGAACGCCGATATATTAAAATATTTCATTTATGAAGTCAAGTGCGAGGGTTGGCCCAGCCAACGTGTTTAAAAAACCCAACCTAAACGAGGCTGCATCAGTCGAACTTGTTCTACATCTCTAGTTCCAAGACCGCCGCTTGTTAATTTCCTCTTTATCCCTAAAAGCTTTCTCAAGATCTATCCCATAGTAATTGCAAAGATCTAGCAGATAAATAAACACATCCGCGATTTCGTGGCCGAGATTATATTCTTTTGAATTTTTATCGGTTTTGATTCCTTGTGACTTGCGCGCCGCTTTTGCCATCTCGCCGCACTCTTCAAGGAAAAGCATAAAAATTTGAGAAGCGGCCTCTTTCGAAAAACCTCTCTCTTTTACCAACTCGGCAACATAATTCTGTAAATCCCGCAGTGTCGGAGTTTCTTTAAGATTTAATTTGCTTGTCTTTTTCATAAAAGTGTCAGGGGTGGGATTCGATTTTGCTCACTCGCAAAATCCCGGGGAAATTTTTACGAAAGCATAAATGCTTTCTAATTTCCCGCTAAAAGCCAAGACATTGGCTTTTAGCCCACTCCTTGGCGTTACATGCCCGCCTAAATTTCTGGCTCGGTGGCTCTGGATGGAGTCGAACCATCTTTTGAGCGTTATGAGTGCTCCGTTCTAACCGTTGAACTACAGAGCCAGAAATTTAGGTGGGTGAAAGTGCCACGCTCTTACCAACTGAGCTACCCTGTCGTAAAAGGTGGGCGGGTGAAAGTGTTCCGTACTAACCGTTGAACTATGGAGCCGAGCGATATGGCCACAAAGTGATTATACCAATTTGCTAAGCTACATTATATAAACAACGGCAAAGCCGCAAGTCTATGCTCTTTTGAGTTTAATGAGCCCCAATCTCTCCTCCCTGCGCCAACTCTTGATTTCCGTCTCGCGCTTCAGGGCTTCGCTTTTTGTTGTAAATTTTTCCGAATACAAAATCTTCAAGGGTTTATGCGAGCGAGTGTAGCGTCCGCCCCTACCTGCCTTATGCGTCTTAAATCTTGTCGCGACATCTTTGGCAATGCCGGTATAGATACTCTTGTCTTTACAGAGGAGTAAGTACAGAAACCACATCTGCATCAATTTATAGAGTATCCTTTCATGCAAAGAAGATTGGTATATTTTCTGCCCGGAAGCGAGCCGATCAAGACTCCGAAGTCAGTAATATCTTCCAGCCGTGAAGTCTTTTCGTTTACCTGGCGGATGGAAAAACCGAGACTGCGCAGCGTTTCAAGGAACCAGAGCGCATCGGAGCCGGCATCGTGCAGCCCCTTCGGCCAGAATTCCGTAGCGATTGCGAGCGCTTTTTGGTTCTTCAGTGTTTCGAGCATTCCCTTTAGTGCCCTCCCTTCCGCACCCTGAATGTCCATTTTTATAAAATCAATCTTTCCGATGCGCTCGCTCTTAATAAACTCGTCAAGCGCAACAAGAGGCGTTGTAATAGTCTCTTTGCTTTCCGGGAACGCGTATATACGATGATCTGCGAGATTACCCGGCGACTTATATAGTCTGACCTCTCCCTTTGCGTCTCCAACTGCCGCGCGGTGCGCTGCAACATTTTGTAAAGAGTTCGCCCGAATAGTCGCCTCTAAAAAAGAGAAGTTATCTGTGTCGGGCTCAAAGGCGATGACTTTGCCGCGCTCGCCCACGAGCCGCGCGAAAATCGCGGTGTAGTACCCGACATTTGCCCCAATATCCAAAACGGTCATGCCCGCCGTCAAAAGCCGGCGCATGAGCGCGGTTTCAAACTTTTCATAAACACCCAGAGCCAATGCGCCGGAAACAACGGGGTCTTTAGGATTTAAAATCACTACGCCCTCCGGGATAACAACCTTCTTAGGAATTATAAAAAGCAGGATCTTGTTTGCGATTGCTCGCAAAATCTTTGGTTTCAGAATAACCGTGTAGATAAACTCGGGCGCGCTCTCCGGCAGAAGCGAAGCAGAAAACTTTGCGAACGAAACTGTCAGGGACTTCAGCATTGGAAACAATTATCGCATAGCCGCGCCGAATCATAAAATCCCGCAGCCCATTTTCAATAATCGCCCAGTGAATCCAGTAGAAATCCAACCTAGTTCTGATCCAAGCAAAACCAAAACGCCCCAGTCGAGGCGTTTTGGTTTTGCCAGTTGCGGGACCGGGATTTCTTCTCCCCGTCGCTTCGCGCTTGCACTTCGTGCAAAGGCTCCGCTCCTCCCCGAAGCCCGGGTTCGGAAAAACCAAAGCAGTTTGATTTTTCCGATACCCTGCAAATCCCGTCTAGCCTCGATTCAGCCAAAAACAAAAAGCCCCAGCTGGGGCTTTTTGTTTTTGGCAGTTGCGGGACCGGGATTTGCACCCGGGATCTCAAGGTTATGAGCCTTGCGAGATACTACTTCTCCATCCCGCGTCGTCAGTATACTCGTTTTCAGTCAATTTTCAAGCAGATGATAAATATTAGATATAATTCAGCTCGCGAAACGCTTTTTCATATCCCTGTATGGCCCCTTCGGCTTCCGAGCGCGTCAGCGCTTCGCCCGTGCCATGCGCCAAACGATTCCTGATTTTATGCGATCTCCAAACGTCATCAATCGCTTCGAGCTCGGCGCGATTGATTTGGCGCAGCCGATCCCCCATGGTGTCGCCGATGTAACCAGAAGCTTTCAGAATTTTATCCAGAATCGCGTCTGCCTGTATAATCGCGAGTACCCAATCCGCCGGATTGGGTGAGGCCATCTTTTCTTGAACCTCTATCCAGGGCTTGGCCACGATCTCTTGAATCGCGGCGGCTTTGTCGGGCGCTGTTATAATTTCTTCCGCGGGGCCGAGCGTGTTGATTTTAAATAACGTCGAAAGATACCAGTAAAGCGCGGCTATACTCACAACCACCGAAAATATCTTCAAGCCGAATAACGTAGCTGACAACGGCAGGCCCGCGAGAAGATCCACGAATTGGAAGTAGTAATAAAGAGGATCCATACGCTTAAATCACAAATTCCAAATTACAAATAACAAATTTTAAACAGTGCCGATAGTCGATTCGCATGCTTTAGCGACCCCCAAGAGTCTGGCCTCATCAAACCATGAGCCGATAATCTGAAGACCCACCGGTAGCTGCTTCCCCTCTTCCTCAATATTACCGCACGGGATCGAGATCGCCGGCACGCCGGAAAGGTTAACCGCCACGGTGTAAACGTCCTCCAGGTACATTGCAAGCGGATCTTTGCTTTTCTCCCCGAATTTAAACGCGACTGATGGAGTGGTAGGCCCCATGATAACATCAATCCCACCAAAAGCGTTTTCAAAGTCCCGGCGGATTAACCGGCGGACCTTTTGCGCCTTCAAATAGTAAGCGTCGTAATACCCATGCGATAAAACGTAGGCGCCGATCATGATGCGGCGTTTCGGCTCGCTGCCAAAACCCTGGTCGCGCGTGTTTTTATAAAGTTGGAGTAGATTACCGGAGCCGGAGGCCGAGAAGCCGTAGCGCAAACCGTCAAATCTGGCGAGGTTCGCCGAAACTTCCGCCGGCATGACGATATAGTAAGTCGGCAAAGCGTACGAAGCGTGCGGCAGAGAAATATCCATAAGGATCGCGCCGGCCGCTTCGAATTTGTTGAGCGAGGCGCGAATGGCTTTGGCAACTCGCGGATCAAGTCCCGCGCCGAAATATTCGCGCGGCACGCCTATGCGAAGACCGGCCAGCGGTACTTCTCTCATCGCTTCAACGGGAACTGCGGCACTGGTGGCATCGTACCGATCCTGGCCAGCAATGGCTTGATAAAGAATCGCCGCATCCTCGACGGTTTTGGCGATCGGCCCGATCTGGTCGAGTGAAGAGGCCATGGCGATAAGGCCGTGGCGCGAGACACGCCCGTAAGTTGTTTTTAATCCTACGACGCCGGTGAATGCCGCCGGCTGGCGAATCGAACCCCCCGTGTCCGAGCCGAGTGCTGCGACCGCCAAATCTCCCGCCACGGCAGCGGCAGACCCGCCGGATGACCCGCCGGGGACGCGTAAGATATCGCGCGGATTTTTTGTCGGACCGAAGCCGGAGTTTTCCGTCGAGGAACCCATAGCGAACTCATCCATATTGGTTTTGCCGAGGATTACAGCCCCGGCCGCTTTCAATTTTGCCGCCACCGTTGAATCGTACGAAGCTATATACGGTTCGAGAATTTTAGACCCGGCTGTCGCCGGCAAATCTTTTGTAAGAATATTGTCTTTCAGCGCCAAGGGAACCCCAGCCAGCGCGGAGAGCGGCTCGCCGGCGCTTATTTTTTTATCTACCGCCCGCGCGGCCTCGCGCGCGGGCGCGTCCGCCACAAAAAGATAACTATGGATCTCCCGATCCCTCTTCGAGATAGCTTCAAGATACGCGATAACCACCTCCTCCGCGGAAAATTCTTTTTTGCGCAGCCCCGCAGCTATCAAGCCAATCGCGAGATTTTCAAGCTTCATAGTCGAGAATCTTGGGGACTATAAGACCGCCGCGTTCATCCGACTTCAAGAATGCGGTTTTTAATTCAAGCGGGTCACCCAGTGCTTGGATGCTTGCGGCATCTTCGCGCGCGACATTAACCGCACTTGTGCCTCCGATCACCGCCTCGGACTCTCCGGTATCCGCCGACTGCAAAGTTGCCACAAAATCAAGAATGGACGGGAGCTCCTTTTGAAATTGCAAGAGTTCCTCGTCGGTGAGATGAATCCGCGCAAGCTCCGCCAAATGCCTGATGTCTTTTTCTGAAATTGACATGACTGTATTCTATAATCTACCCCAATAATTTCAAAAACTCTTTTTCGGTGATTGTTTTAACTCCCAGCTCACGTGCCCGCTCGAACTTAGACCCAGGCTCTTCCCCCACCACGACATAATTTGTTTTAGAAGATACAGACTCAGAAATATCGCCGCCGCGATCACGAATGCGGCGCTTGGCTTCATCGCGCGTGATAGACGATAGCGCGCCGGTTAGAACGAAAGTTTTTCCTTCGAGCGCCTGCGAGACTTTGGCGCGCGCCTCCGCGACGGGATGGACACCGGAACGTTTGAGTTTGTCCAGAAATTCCCGGCTGCGACTACGCAGGAACCAATCGTGAATGCTCGAGGCCACGACGCTCCCCACGTCTCGGATCGCTTCCAGGTCCGCCGACGAAGCGCGGAGAAGCTCCTGAATGCTCCCGAAACGCCGGGCTAAATCAATTGCGGTCTCCTCGCCTACATGAGAGATACCGAGGCCGAAGATAAAACGCGGCAATGAAATATTTTTTCTATCCGCAATGGCGCGAATCAAATTCTCGGCTGACTTTTCGCCGAAACGATCAAGAATCTCGATATCTTCTTTTTTCAAATTAAAAATATCGGCGGCGTCGCG